>CAXMQD010000127.1:0-8775 GCA_964194965.1 uncultured Acidimicrobiia bacterium
AGCAGCAGCTCGGGACGAACCCGTACAAGTTCGGCATGATCGGCTCGACCGACACGCACACGTCTCTCTCGTCGGCGGAAGAGGACAACTTCTTCGGCAAGATGGCGACGGCGGAGCCCAGCGCGGAGCGCCTGACCAACGAATTTGTGAGCAGCAAGACCACGAAAACCGGACTGGGATACATGGACTGGGAGGTGAGCGCCTCGGGCCGTGCCGCCGTCTGGGCGACCGAGAACACGCGAGAAGCGATCTGGGACGCGATGGAGCGCAAGGAGACTTACGCGACCACTGGCACGCGGCTGATCGTCCGCTTCTTCGGCGGGTTCGACTTCGAGCCGGGTGATGCGAACGACCGCATGCCGGCGAGGATCGGATATACCAAGGGCGTTCCGATGGGGGGCGATCTGCGCGAGGCACCGGAAGGCAAATCGCCGACCTTCCTCGTGGCCGCGCTCAAGGACCCAATCGGCGCGAACCTTGACCGCATCCAGGTCATCAAAGGCTGGGTTGGCAAGGACGGCAAGACGCAGGAGCGCATCTATGACGTGGCGGTGTCGGGTGGCCGCGAGATTGACGCGGACGGGCGCTGCAATTCGCCGGTCGGCAGCACCGTGGACGTGGCGAACGCGACCTGGACCAACACAATCGGCGTGGGCGAGATGATTACCGTATGGAAAGACCCGGACTTCGACCCAGCGCTGCGGGCGTTCTACTACGTCCGCGTGATCGAGATTCCGACGCCGCGCTGGACCGCGTACGACGCGAAGTACTACGGCACCAAGCCGCTGCCCGGCACCCCAATGGTCGTCACCGAGCGCGCCTACACGTCACCGATCTGGTACACGCCGGAAACATAGCCGGTTGGAAAGCAAACTAGAATGATCGGCCTCTAGAGAACGAAAGGTCCCCATGCCCCGATTCTACGAGCCCGACCTGGGCGCCAATCCCGACGATCCCTTCGCCCGCGATACCGGGGGCAAGCTGGTGCGCCGCGGCTATTGGCTCGACATGAGCGACCGCTCCCTGGTGCTCGCCATGGTCCAGGGCCTCGGCGCCGACCTGCCCAACGACGCCAAGCGCGCGCACTTGGCCGACCTCGGCCGCGAGCACCTGATCGACCAGGTCTGCCTCCAAGAAATCCTGCCGCCGGAGTGAACAACCAGGTCACGGGACTTGTTACCCGGTGTTGCGAATGGCGAGTCTATTGTTGCGCCGGCGCTCTTTCGACCTGAGTTTTCACACAGCCTGGTCCCAGAGCAGACTTTTTAAAATGCCCGCATAATCTTAGAATTTTGCCAGACCTCATCGGGTTGCAGCCCGAGCATACCGCAGAGTTGCCTAAACTCCGCCAACTCCTTCTCGTGTACGTCGTGGTCGGCGGTGATGACCAAATAGGCAACACGCATTAAAGTACGCGCCCTCTTGTGGTTGCCCGCGATCCGTCGGACCTTACCATAGAGAATATTCTTGGTGGCCTCGCCGTTAGTTGTCAGGGCAGATATGTAGCCATCAAGAATCTTAT
Organism: uncultured Acidimicrobiia bacterium; assembly: GCA_964194965.1. Taxonomy (GTDB): domain Bacteria; phylum Pseudomonadota; class Alphaproteobacteria; order Kiloniellales; family J153; genus JACZVL01. The sequence goes on from CAXMQD010000127.1 coordinate 1,523, forward strand.
TCGCTTTGTCTATGTCGAACGTTGCGAGGCTCGGCTCGACCCTGAAGGCGTAGTTGATATCTTGGCGCTCTTGCAGCTTTACCTCTTCGTCGGCAAGGGCGGTAAGCGCGCAAACCGCCATGGTCGCCTTGAGGAATATCTTGTCCTGGTAGCGATCCACCTCACCGCCCAGCTTGTCGAGCAGTGGGCGTTCCAAAACATCTTCGATAGGGCGCCCGTCATCTGAACTCCAGCGACCGCCATAGGTCGTCGTCATGCTGGTGCCTCCCGCCTGGTGTCAACTATGCCTGGCCAACAGCCCATCCACCAACTCGATTCATCTTACCCGACCTGGCGGAAGCAGGTGCATTATATCGAGGATGAGTTCTATGGAGCAACGCTAACCCCCGATCCCGTCATCACCGGCGCCGCAGATGACGGCGGCGACTGTGCTGTCCTTCGGCAGATCGACCCGGCCGCCGCCCGCGAAGCAAGATGCCGGGGCGCGTTACCGAGCCGGCGTGTACCAGATCGGTGTGGTATAGGCACGCTCCTGTTGGCTGGTCGGCGCATCCTTTGGAACGTCGACTCCGAACCGGAACGCGTCATAGACATACCAAGGCGGCGTGGGGATCTCCAACACACGAACATAGTAGAACGCGCTTTGGGAGGCGTCGAAATCCGGATCGGTCCAGACCGCGCCCAGTTCCGCCGCACCGATGGTATTGGTCCAATTGGCATTCGCCACGTCAACCGTATTGCCAACCGGCGGCAGATCCCCATCGCCACCAATTTTACGGCCATCGGACCAGGCCACGTCGTAAACCTTCTCATGAGTCTTGCCATCCGCATCGAGCCAACCCTTGATGATCTGGACCCGGTCGAGATTGGCCCCGATGGGATCGCGCAGTGCAATTGCCATGAATGTCGGAGCCTTGTCTTCGGGTGCGGCGGTCAGGTCTCCACCCATGGGTACGCCTTTGCTGTAACCGGCAAAGGCAGGCTGACGGTTGTTCAGGTCGGCATCGGAAAAGTCCCAACCACCGAAGAAGCGCACAAACATGCGCGGCCCGGTAGTGGCATAGACTTCCTTGCGATCCATCGCATCGAAAAGAGAGGCACGGGTATTTTCCCTAGCCCAAACCGCCGTATAGCCCGAAGCAACCTGTTGCCAGCTGAAAATCTCCCCATTTTCGGTTTTCACAAACGGATGGGTCAGGCGATCCGGCGAAGGCTCATAGCCAGAGTGTTTACCGAAGAAATTGTCCTCTTCTGCGGTCGGCAGCGAGGTGTGGCTGTCGGTAGCTCCGACAATGCCGAATTTATACGGGTTCGTGCCAAGCTTTTTCTCAAGAGCGAGACCGCTTTTCAGCGCTTCGCGGGCATACTCACCGGCAAGCATGTCATCGGTTTTCGCTTCGGTCAGATCCAGATTGCCGACGTCCCAAGTGCTATAATCGGCAAACTCGTCATCGGGTGACAGGAAGGGATGCGCCTCGCCATCGCCCTTGATCTGGGTGATTTCATACATTCTCTCCCATTTTGCGCGCTGCTCGACATAGGTCTTGTCCAGTTTGCGGCCGGTATACTGGGCGTCCACGGGGAACATGATGCCGTTCGACAGATTGCCGTTATGAGCAAAGGCCATCACCGAACCGTTGGTTTTGGCCTCGTAGTTCTCAAGATATTTGTAAAGATCGAGCGGGTCTGCACTGCCAATCGGCGCGATTGTCGTATATGGGACGACCTGGCGTGCCCGATCGCCTCCGTCGCGGAAAATGACATTGCGGTGCATGTTGGCGCCCTTCACCAGCGACGTCCACTCAAACCCGATAAAGGCCGTGAACCGGCCCGGGTCGTTGAATTCCTCCGCCGCATTGATAACGTCATCCCAGAGGGTTGCGTAGCGACGCGACCCGGGCGAATAGTTGGCGAACATTTCCGGATTGATTTTTCCCTGTGAAAAGGCGGTGATCATGTCGATCGTGGCCGCGACCGCCTCCTGTCCCCCGGCGTTGAAGCCCTTCGACCAGCGCGCGCCCTGTTCGTATTTCGTGACGAGTGGTAAGGCCGCCAAAACATCGACAGTGAACCCCATTCCATCGGAGTGGTCGGTGATCGCAAGCCAATCAAGCGGACGGCCAAGACGCACAGGTTGGCCTGAGGACGCGGTTATCTCTTCACCACGGGCAAGACGATAGGCGTCTCGCAAGCCGACTCGATTGCCGAAAGCGCCCGCATCGAACGACAGCGACGTGTGCAGGTGATTGTCGCCCCAAAGCGGGCGTTCGGGAAATGTGCGCTGCGCATAGGGAGAGTAGGCCTTGCCCGTATAAATTTTGGAAAGCTGCGCCTCGTTCGCCTGAAACTCTTGTGCGCAAACAATCGAACTTGCGGTCAGCAATCCAGCAAAGACAATGCTGGCGACCACGAAATGCCGCTCAACGAATTTCATTCTGACTTCTCCATCCTGTCCGATGTTTCGCCGATAACCGCCGAGTTTGTGGAAATCGTATCACCATCCCACCGCCAGGGAAACGGCATCCCTTCCGCAGCCATCCGATGATCTGAACTTGGGCGTCCAAGGTACCGACGAGTGTCCGACTTCGGCTACCAACGAACTCTCCGGTCATGTCGCCAGCACGTCCGATTTTCGAATCCAAAGTCGACATCTGCGGGTCGCCGCAAACCCAATTCTCTCTCACGAGTACCCGGCCTAACCCCCGATCCCGTCGTCACCGACGCCGCAGATGACGGCGGCGACAGTGCTGTCGGCGGGCAGATCGACCTTGCCGGCCTGGATGGCGGCGATGGCGGCGGCGCCGGAGAGTTCGGCGCCCACGCCCATCTCGAACCACAGCCAGCGCGCGGCCGTGCGCATCTCCTCATCGCTGACCAGGACGATCTGATCGACCTGGTTGCGGATGATTTCGAGGTTGATCTCGGCGCTGCGCCGCGGGGCCAACGTCACCGCTTCGGTCTCGATCGCCGGCAGCGTTATCAACTTGCCCGCCGCCAGGCTCTTGCTGAGGGTCGGCGCGCCGACCGGCTCGATCCCGATCACCCGAATGCCCGGCTTGATCGCCTTGGCGGCCAAGGCAATGCCGGAGATCAGGCCGCCACCGCCGATCGCCACCAGCAGGGTGTCGATGTGGGGGGACTGCTTGAGCATCTCGCGCCCCACGGTGCCCTGGCCGGCGATGACCGCCGGGTTGCTGAACGGATGGATGTAGCTCAGGCCGTCGCGTTCGGCGCGGGCGAGCGCGGCATCGTTGGCGTCGTCCCAGACCGCGCCTTCGATCGCCACTTCGGCGCCCCAGGCGCGCAGCTTATCGGCCTTGGCGGCGGACGTGATCTCGGGCAGGTAGATCACCGTCCGCGCGCCCGAGGCGCGGCCGGCGTAGGCGACGGCGAGGCCGTGGTTGCCGCCGGACGCCGTGATGATGCCGCGCGCGAGCGCCGCGTCATCGAGCTGGAGCACCGCGTTGTTGGCGCCACGCGCCTTGAACGAACCGGTGACCTGCAGGGATTCCAGTTTGAGCAGCAGCGCGCCCGGGTGCAGCGGCGCGCGCAAGTACCGGGCGCGCAGGCAGGGCGTGCGCCGCACCCGGTCCTTGATGCGGTCGGCCGCCGCCTCGATGTCGGCCAGGGTCACCGGGCCGGTCGCAATATCCATGTCTTCGGCGCTCCTTCGTATCAGTACGATTTCGGCAAATCGAGCACGCGCTCGGCGATGTAGTTGAGCGCCATCTGTTGGGAGACCGGCGCCAGACGCGGGATCATGACCTCGCGCAGCAGCCGCTCGACGTGGAACGACTTGGCGTAGCCCATGCCGCCGTGGGTCAGCACCGCGCGCTCGCAAGCCCGGTAGCCGGCCTCGGCGGCCAGGTACTTGGCGGCGTTGGCTTGGGCACCACAGGGCAGGTCCCGGTCGCAAAGATCGGCGGCCTGCAGGCACAACAGCCAAGCGGCCTCGAGCTCGGCCCAAGACTCCGCTAAGGGGTGCTGAATCGCCTGGTTCTGGCCGATCGGGCGGTCGAAGACGACGCGCTCGGCGGCGTAGTCGGCGGCGCGGCGCAGCGCCTCCTGGCCGATTCCGACCGCTTCGGCGGCAACCAGGATGCGTTCGGGATTTAAGGACCGCAGAAGCTGTTGAAACCCCTGGCCCTCCTCGCCGACCAACTCTTCGGGCGTGGCCGGCAGGCCGTCAAAGAAAATCTCGTTGGAATCGACCGCCTTGCGGCCCATCTTCTCGATCTCGCGGATGTCGCAATAGCGGCGATCGAGATCGAGGTAGAACAGCGACAGGCCGTCGGTGCGGCGCACGCCGTCTCCCCGTGGTGCGGTCCGGGCCAGCAGCAGTACCTTGTCGGCGACCTGGGCGGTCGAGGTCCAGAGCTTCTGCCCGGTGATGTGATAGCCCCCGGCACCGTCGGGCTCGGCGCGGGTCGCGATCGCGCCGGTGTCCAGGCCGGCGTCGGGTTCGGTGACCGCGAAGGCCATCTTGATCTCGCCGCGGATGATCGGCGGAATCCAATCGCGCCGCTGCGCATCGGTGCCAAACTCGACGATGGCGCGCGGCCCGAAGACGTTCATGTGGATCGCCGAGGCCGCGGCCATGGCGCCCGCGGAACAGGCGATGCGCCGCATCACCACGGCACATTCGCGCACGCCTAGGCCCGAGCCGCCAAGCGCCTCGGGAAAGCCGATCCCCAACCAGCCCCCTTCGACCATGGCGCGGTAGAAGTCCTCGGGAAAGCCGCCTTCGCTGTCGCGCTCCAGCCAGTAGTCGTCGCCATACTCGGCCATGATTCGGGCGATGCCGTCCTCGAGTGCGTCGTGTTCCTGGCCGCTGCCGGTCTCCATGCTCCCGATCCTCGCGCTACCCAATTTCGCCAATCAGCGCCTCGTTGTGCTCGCCCAGCTCCGGCGCCGGCTGGTCGGGTCCCTGTTCGACACCGGTCACCGTGAACGGTGTGCGCACGCCGCGCAGCCGGCCTTCGCTGGGATGGTCGAACTCGACGAACAGGCCAACGTCCTTGGCGTGGCCCTCCTCGATCAAATCGCCGAGCTGATTGACCGGCGCGCAGGGGATGTCGAGTTCCTTGAGATCGGCGAGCCACTGGGCCGTGGTCTTGGTCTCCATGACCTCGGCGACCACTTCGTAGAGCTTGCCGACGTATTCGCTGCGCCGCACCGGATCTTGGACCCAGTCGGCGGCGGCCAGATCGTCGCGGCCGATGAACTTGAGGAAGCGGCTCCAATGGGCGCCGCTATAGGGCAGCACGCCGAGATAGCCATCCAGGGTCGAGAACGGCCGCCGGTGCGGCGACATCAGGCGGTCGTAGCCGGTCCCGCCCAAGGGCGGCTCGAAGGACATGCCGGAGAGCTGCTCGGTCATCAGGAAGGACACCATGGACTCGAACATCGGCGCCTCGATCATGCAGCCCTTGCCGGTCCGCGCCTTGTACGCGACGCCGGCCAGCGCGGCCACGGCCAGGTGCAGCGCGCCGACCTTGTCGCAGACGATGGTCGAGAGGAAGCGTGGCGCGCCGTCCGCGCCGGCATTGAGCGCGGCCAAGCCCGAGGCAACCTGAATGATGTCGTCGTAGGCCGGTTTGTCGGCGTTGCGCCCGCCCTGCCCGAAACCCGGCGCCAGGCAGTAAACGATTTCCGGATTAATCGCCTTGAGGGTCTCGTAATCCAAGCCGAGCTTGGCCGCGGACTTGACCCGCATATTGTGGATCAGCACGTCGGCGCTTTCGGCCAGCTTGCGAAATCCCGCCTGGCCGGCCTCGGTCTTCAGGTCGAGCACCACCGACTTCTTGTTGCGGTTCAGGTTCAGGTAACCGGCGCCCATGCGCGGCGAGCGCCCGGGCCGGACCGCGCGAAACAGGTCGCCATCGGGGGCTTCGATCTTGATCACCTCGGCGCCGAAATCGCCCAGCATCTGGCCCGCGTACGGGCCGAGCACGATGGTCGTAAGATCGAGAACCCGGATGCCCTTGAGTAGCTGATACATGTCGCGTCGCCCCTAGTGAATAGAAACCAAATCGTCGACCGCCGCCGCCACGTCCGCGGCCGAGACCCGCAGCCGATCCTCCAAGATCGGCGCGTAGGCGATCGGCGCGCGCGGCGAACCGAGCCGCCGCACCGGCGCCTTCAGCCGGTCCCAGAACCGTTCGGCGACACTCGCCGCCACCTCCGCCCCGAAGCCGGCCACGGTGACCGATTCCTGAACCACCAGCAGACGGCCGGTGCGGCCGACGCTGTCGAATACCGCGTCTTGGTCCCAGGGCCAGAGGCTGCGCAGGTCGATGACCTCGACCTCGATACCCTGGCCGGCGCCCCGGCCGGCGAGCGTCCGCGCCGCCTCCAGGCAGACGTGGACCTGCTTCGACCAGGACACGATAGTAACCGCATCGCCCGGCCGGCGCAGCGCGGCCTTGCCCAGGGGTTCGGCCTCGGCCTGGTCGGGGACCTCGTCCTCCAAAGCCCAGAGGTCTTTGTGCTCCATGTAGACGACGGGATCGTCGCTGGCGATGGCGGCGCGCAGCAGCGCCCGGTTGTCCGCCGGCGTCGATGGCGTCACCACCACCAGCCCGGGGATGTGGACGTACCAGGCCTCGAGCGACTGAGAGTGCTGGGCGGCGGAGGAACGCCACATACCGATCGGCTCGCGCGCCACCAAGGGCACCCGGCCTTGGCCGCCGAACATGAAGCGCGCCTTGGCGGCCTGGTTGACCAGCTCGTCGATGGCGCAGAGCGCGAAGTCGGAAAAGCGCATCTCGACCACCGGCCGGGTGCCGCAGAGCGCGGCGCCGACCGCCGCGCCCATGATCCCGGCCTCGGAGATCGGCGCATCCACGATCCGCTCCGGCCCGAAGCGCTCGGCCAAGCCTCGGTACTGGCCGAACACGCCGCCGCGCCCCAGATCCTCGCCGACCGCCCAGACGTTCGGGTCCGCCACCATCGCCTCGGTCAGGCCCTGCTTGCCCGCTTCCAGATAGCTCATGCGGGTCATGGCACGGCCTCACGGGGTGCACCGATATCCTGAATGTCGCGGTAGGCGGCTTCCAGCGCCGGCCAAGGCGCGGCGGCGGCGGCGGCGCTGACCGCGGCCATTTCCGCGTCGGCCTCCGCGGCCAGGGCGTCGAGCTCGGCCGCGGCCACGCCGGCCTCTTCGAGCCAGGCGCGGCTGCGCCGGATCGGGTCGTCCTGGCGCGCCGCGGCGACCTCGTCCGCGCCGCGATAGGCGGCCGCATCGGCGTGGG
>CAXMQD010000128.1:0-2649 GCA_964194965.1 uncultured Acidimicrobiia bacterium
CGGTTCGTGCCGCCAATATTGTGCGCTGCACAACAAATATATAACGGTCTTATCAATAAGTTAAACGTGATCGTTCCGCGACGCAGCTATGCGGGCGCCGCATGGCTTTCCGGCTCCGATTCCGTGGCTTTAGGGGTCAGGGCGCCGGATCGGCGCCGGATCGGCAGGCTCAGCGTAGCGCGCGGCGCATGGTGACGCCGATCTCGGCGGCGGTCTCGGCGATTTTGGCGCCGGCGGCCCGGAGCGCGGCAATCTTGTCGTCGGCCCCACCTTTGCCAAAGACGTTGACCGTGCCGGCGTGGCCCATGCGCCGCCCGGTGGGTGCATTCTGGCCGGCGACGTAGGCGACCACCGGCTTGTTCAACTCGCCGGCCGCCCTGCGCGCCGACAGGAATTGGGCGGCTTCCTCCTCGGCGCCGCCGCCGATCTCGCCGATCAGCAGGATGCCCTCGGTCTCGGGGTCGTCGAGGAACAGCTCCAGGCAGTCGACGAAACCGACCCCGTGGACCGGGTCGCCGCCGATGCCGACACAGGTCGACTGACCGAGCCGGTTGGCGGTGGTCTGGGCCACGGCCTCGTAGGTCAGCGAGGCCGAACGCGACGCGATGCCGATGCGCCCGGGAAAATGGATGTGGCCGGGCATGACGCCGATCTTGCAGACTTCCGGCGTGATCACGCCTGGCGAGTTGGGCCCGATCAGGCGCGAGGCCGAGTCTTCGAGCCGGCGCTTGACCCGGACCATGTCGAGCACCGGAACCCGCTCGGTGACGCAGACGATGAGCGGCACCCCGGCGTCGATCGCCTCTATGATCGCGTCCGCGGCCGCTTGCGGGGGCACGAACACCAGGCTGGCCTCGGCACCGGTTTCCGCCACCGCCACGGCGACCTCGTCGTAAACCGGCAGATAGAGGTGCTTGCCGCCGCCCTTGCCCGGGGTCACGCCGGCCACCAGCTTGGTGCCGTAAGCGATCGCCCGCTCGCAGTGGAATGTGGCCTGGGCGCCGGTCATGCCCTGGCAGATAACCTTGGTCTCGCGGTTCACCAGAATTGCCATCAGCCCGCCCCCGACCCCGCTGCGCCAGACTTCGCCGCCCGGACCGCCATCTCGGCCGCCTCGTCCATGTCGTCGGCGAAGGTCACCGGAATGCCTTGGCCGACCAGCACCTTTTTGGCGATCTCCATATTGGTACCGGCCGCGCGTACGATCAGCGGAACCTCGAGGCCGTGGGCGCGCACCGCCGCGGCGATACCCTCGGCCATGGTGTCGCAGCGCAAGATGCCACCTCCAAAGACATTGACCAGGATCGTCTTGACCTTCGGATTGTTCAGCACCAGGCGGAAGCCGGTGGCGATTTGCTCGCGCGTGGCGACCGGGCGTACGTCCATGAAATCGGCGGCGGCGCCACCGGCCCGGCCGATCGCGTCCAGGGTGGCCAGCGCCAGGCCGGCACCGTTGACCATGCAACCGATATCGCCGCTAAGCTTGACGTAGTTGATCTCGTAACGCGCCGCTTCCATCTCGGTCGGATCGAGATCGTCGGGGTCGCGCAGGGCTTCGAGCTCCGGATGGCGGAACAAGGCGTTGTCGTCCAGGTTGAGCTTGACGTCGACGGCCCGCAGATCGCCGGTCTCGGTGAGCGCCAATGGGTTGATCTCGATCAGGCTGGCGTCGAGTTCGAGGAATGCCTTGTAGAGCCCGGCCATCAAAGCGACGGCGGCCTCGGCCGCGGCGCCGTCCAGGCCGAGTCCCGCGGCGGCCTTGCGCAGGTCCGCGTCGTCCGGGCCGGTGGCTGGGTCGATGACCAACTTGTCGATGCGCGCCGGATCGCCGGCCACCGCCTCTTCGATGTCCTCGCCGCCCTCGGCCGAGGTCAGGAAGGCGACCCGTCCGCTGGCGCGGTCGACCAGGGTCGCGAGGTAGAGTTCGCGTGCCGCCGCGACCCGCTCCTCGACGTAGACGCTGGCAATTTTTCGCCCGGCCGCGCCGGTCTGTTCGGTGACCAGAGTCGTACCCAACAACGCACGGCTCGCCGCCGCGACCGCCTCGAGGGATTCGGCGATTTTGATGCCCCCGGCCTTGCCGCGGCCGCCGGCCAAGATCTGCGCCTTAACCGCCCAAGCGTCGCCGCCGATTTCCTGGGCCGCGTCCCGGGCTGCCTCGGGGTTGCGCGCGAGGGCGCCGCGCGGCACCAGCACGCCGTATCCGCTCAGCAGTTGCTTGGCCTGAAATTCGTGAACGTACATGCCTCGGCCTCCCGGAGCGCCGCGCCCCCCGCCGCCACAAACGCCCCTGCTCGCCCCAGGGCCGCCCTTGGGCCGCCCCCGGCTCGCCCTTGGGCCGCCCACACCATGCCGTTTCCGGTATGCAAGAAGCGGCGATTAAGCGAAATATAATTTGTGGTATACTTTATACCAACACCGCTGTCTGGCGCAACAGATTTAATCCCCTTGGCCCGGCGAAGCGGCTGTACATCTGGGCGGAGCCTATCTATACTGCGACTGGTATACCATATCCCACGACCGCTCGACTGTAGACCGTGAAGGAACTGTGGTAAATTTTGACTTGCGGGGATGCCCCGCAGTCCGTCCATAATGGACCATGAATGATGGGGCCCACCCATCGCAAACGAAGAAAAATGTCCGACCAAG
>CAXMQD010000129.1:0-4975 GCA_964194965.1 uncultured Acidimicrobiia bacterium
CCGATCGACCGGTTCTTGGGGTCAGGTCAAGGAGCAGACAATAAAAAAACCGGATCCTCAAGGGACCCGGGCAGTACGAAATGGTTGGTTGCGGGGGCCTGCAACCACCGAGAATTGACTCTTTCGATCCAAGTGTGATCGAGGACACGCAACTGCCTAAATTTGCTGTTGCTCATTAGCCGCCATGCATCTCAACGAGTGACTTGGTTAATACACAATCCCTGCTTCCTGGCACGTGGATGTCTCGCGGCATATCGGCTAGGAGTTCCGGTCCGCTGTCGCCCGCAGGACCGCCAGCACGCGATCCACCAAGCGATCCGCCGAACCCAGGTAATCCGCCGGATCCCTAAGGCTGGCCCAATCCAGCGGTGTGTCAGTCTTCTCGGCCAGTAGGTCCATGAGGTGGTGGCTGCTTAGACCGACCTCAGTGCAGGCAGCCTTTACCAGGGATTGTGCCTCGGGCAATGGCATATGCTCGGCGAGCGCGAAGCTGGCGGCCTCGGCCAGGATCAGGCCTCGGGAGGCCTCAAGGTTGGCGGTCATGCGCGCTTTGTCGACCACCAGACCGTTCAACGTTTCGGCCGCGAGGCGCAGCGCGGCACCGGTGGCGGCCGCCATTTGGGGCAGGGTCAACCACTCCAGCGGCCAGGCCGCACCGCCGCGCTCCTGCGCCTGCACCAGCGCCTCGGTGGCGGGTGTGAGCAGGCCGGCGTTGAAGCGCGCCAAAGTTACCAGAGCCTCCGCCGCCACCGGGTTGGTCTTCTGCGGCAGGGTCGAGGAGCTGCCCCCAAACCCTAGAGCAATTTCACCGACTTCGCTCTGGGCCAACAGGACCAAATCCTCGCCGATTTTGCCCAGACTGCCGGTCACCAGGGCGAACCAAGCGGCGAGCTCGGCGATGCCGTCGCGCTGACTGTGCCAGGGCGCCGGCGGGACGGCGAGATCGAGTTCCCCGGCCAGGGCCTCCATGACCTCGATGCCGCGCTCGCCCAGGGCCGCAAGCGTACCCGCGGCGCCGCCGAACTGCACCACCAGCAGGCGCGGGCGCAACTGGGCCAGTCGCTCCCGGTGCCGGGCCAGGGGCAGCGCCCAGCCCGCGGCCTTCAGTCCGAAAGTGGTGGGCAGGGCCTGTTGCGAGCGGGTGCGCGCGGCCATGACCGTGCTGCGGTGTTCCTCGGCCAGGGCCGCCAGGCTCTGGATCACGCCCGCGAGGCGCCGGTCGAGCCGGTCGAGCAGATCGCGCAGGCGCAGCACCAGGCCGGTGTCCATAATGTCCTGGCTGGTCGCGCCCCAGTGCACGTAAGGGCCGGCCTCCGCGCCGACCGCCTCGCGCAGCGCCGCGACCAGGGCCGGAATCGGAATCCCGGCGCTGGCAGTGCCCGCGGCAAGCGCCGCCGGGTTGAGGTCGAGCGACTCCGCGACTTCGGCGATTCGCGCTGCGGCCTCGGGTGGAATCACGCCGAGCCGGCCCTGGACCCGGGCCAGCGCCGCCTCCACGTCGAGCATGGCGCGGAGCCGAGCCCGGTCGTCCAGCAGCGCGACGATCTCACGGTCGGAAAACAGGCCGCCGTAAAGTTCGGAGTCGAACAGCGAGACGGTCATATGTCCTACTTCATGTGTCGAAAAACACAGTCTCCGCCGCGCCCTGTAGGTGAATGTCGAAGCGGTAGACGACATTTCCAGCGGTCTCCCGCCGCGCGGCGATTAGGGTGGCCCGGCGTCCTTGCTCGATCGCGGACAGCACCGGGTCGGTACCGTTGGCCTCGGCCTCGTCGGAGAAGTAGATGCGCGTGAAGGCATGATTGACCATGCCGCGGGCGAACAGGATCAGGTTGATGTGCGGCGCCTGTAGCGTGTTGCCGCGCCCGGGCACCGGGCCCGGCTTGACGGTCTCGAAGCTAAAAGCGCCGTCCGAATCGGTGTTGAGGCGGCCGAAGCCCCGGAATTCGGGGTCGAGGGCGGCTTCCTCACGGTCGTCGGCGGGATGGTTGTAGCGGCCCGCCGCGTTGGCCTGCCAGATCTCCACCATGGCGTCGGGCATCGGTTGGCCCACACCGTCGAGCACCCGGCCCGCGATCCGGACCTGCTCGCCCGGGGTGGCGCCGGTCACAAGCACGCCGCCGGCAATGCCCGGCCGGCCGTAGGCCTCCGGCGTGAGCGCGTAGTGAAAGAAGGGGCCAATGGTCTGGGAGGCGGTCTGCTTCGCCATCCCTCAACTCTCCATCGGCGTGGCCTGGCGACCGCGCAGCACGATATCGAAGACGTAGCCCAATGCGAAATCCGGCTCGGTCATTTCCAGCGAGAACTCGGCGATCAATCGCGCTCGTGCCTCCCGGTCCGGAACGCCAAGGAAGACCGGGTCGAGTTCCAGCAGGGGATCGCCCGGAAAATACATCTGGGTCACCAGGCGGGTCAGAAAGCTCGGGCCGAACAGCGAGAAATGGATGTGTCCCGGGCGCCAGCCGTTGGCGTGGTTGCCCCAGGGATAGGCGCCGGGCCGCAGTGTGATGAAGCGGTAACGCCCCCTCCCATCGGTCACGCAGCGCCCGGCGCCGAAGAAGTTGGGATCGATCGGCGCATCGTGCTGGTCGATCTTGTGGTTGTAGCGGCCCGCCGCATTGGTCTGCCAGACCTCGATCAGAGTGTTCGGAACCGGGCGGCCGTCCTCGTCCAGGACCCGGCCGGTGATTATAATGCGTTCGCCCTGCGGTTCGCCGTCGACAGCGCCGTTCCTGGTCAGGTCGTCGTCGAGCGGCCCAAGCGCATCGTGGCCGTAAACCGGCCCGGTCAGCTCCGAGAGGGTCTGCGCCAGCGGCACCAGCGGTTTGGTCGGGCTGCGCAGCGCCGTCGACTTGTAACTCTCGAGCAAGTAAGGCGGATGGATCGACCAGTCACGCGCCTTGAAGTCGCCCGTATCGCTCATACCTTGCCTCTGGCCTTCAAGCTGGCATCCAGCCGCGGGAAAGCCCGCCGCACATTGCCCTCGAAGATTTTATGGCGCACGGCGTCGGATATATCGAGTGCATCGATATAACGCTTGGTATCGTCGAAATAGTGCCCGGTCTCCGGGTCGATCCCCTTGACCGCACCGAACATTTCCGAAGCGAACAGGATATTGTCTGGTTCGATGACCCGGAACAGGAGATCGATCCCCGCCTGGTGATAGACGCAAGTGTCGAAGAACACGTTCTTCATGATGTGTTCGTTCAGCGGCGGGCGCTTCAGCATGTCGGCCAGGCCGCGATAGCGTCCCCAATGATAGGGCACCGCCCCACCGCCGTGGGGAATGACAAGCCGCAGATCGGGGAAGTCGTGAAACAGATCGCCCTGCAGGAACTGCATGAAAGCGGTGGTATCGGCATTGATGTAGTGCGCGCCGGTTGCGTGAAAGTTCGAATTGCAAGACCCGGAGACATGAATCATCGCCGGGACTTCGAGATCGACCAATTTCTCATAGAGCGGATACCAGGTGCGATCCGTCAAGGGAGGTTCGCTCCACATGCCCCCGGAGGGATCTGGATTGAGATTGCACCCCACGAAGCCGAGCTCGGTCACGCAACGCTCCAGTTCCGCGAGCGTATTTTCGATTGGTACCCCGACCGACTGGGGAAGCTGGCAGACGCCGGCGAAATACTCGGGGAAGAGTTGGACCACCCGGTGGATGAGATCGTTGTTGATGCGCGACCAGGTAATCGACACGGCCTCGTCGCCGATGTGATGCGCCATGGCCGAGGCTTTGGGCGAGAAAATCGTCATGTCCGCGCCGCGTTCCTTCAGCGCGCGAAGCTGATTGTTCTCGATCGTCTCCCGGATGGCATCGTCGCTTATGTCCGCAAGGCGGGGCGCGGGCTTCGCGGCATCTTCGAAATTCGCGATCTGGGCATCCCGGAAAATTTGAAGATCGCCGGGTGCGGTGGTGTAATGGCCGTGGCAGTCGATGATCATGAATCTACACCCTCTCTCGCCACCCTAGTCTTCATCGACATACCGCAAGCCCTTTTCCGCGAGACGCGGGCGCACGTTGTTGACGTCGATCCCAAGCTCGCCTTTGGCATAGCGTATGCGTGACGCCGCCTCTTTTTCGTCGCGGGCACGGGACTTCTCGAGCATATCCGCGGCCTTTTCCCGGGCAACGACGACGACGCCGTCATCGTCGGCGATGATCACATCCCCCGGACAGACGTGCTGGCCTGCGCAGACGATCGGGATATTCACGTCCCCCAGCGTTTCTTTCACCGTACCCTGCGCCGACACCGCGTTGGACCACACCGGAAAACCCATCCGCTCCAAATCCGCGATGTCGCGGCAGCCACCGTCGATGACCAAGCCGCGCACGCCGCGGGCGTTCAGAAGCGTCCCCAAGAGATCGCCGAAATAACCCGCATCCGAATAGGACGTCGGCGCCACGACCATGATGTCGCCCGGCTGCGCGACCTCCGCCGCCACATGGATCATCCAATTGTCCGCCGGCGGCACCGAAACGGTTAGCGCCGTTCCGGCGATATTCGCGCCTTTGTAGATCGGACGAATCTGTGGCGCGAGCAGGCCTATGCGTCCCTGGGCTTCATGAATCGTCGCGACCCCGTGTCTAGCGAATCCGTCGACCAGTTCGGCATCCGCCCGTTCGATATTTTTGAAAACAACACCCATGGCAAGTTCCAATATTTATCTATTCCCAGGGCAACAGGGAAACATGGATCACGCCTTCCTCGCCCATGCCGCCGACGGATTTGATGGCGAGGTCCGTATCCTTCAGGCCGAAGCGACGGGTCGTGATGAGGTCGAGGGGGAAGCGATCGGAGGCGAGTTGCTGAAGCGCGAGTTCGCAGGCGCGAAAACTGTGCCCTCTTGCGCTTTTGATGGTGATGTATTTCGTCGTCACCTTGCCGACCGGAAAATTCGGGAACTCCGCGACTTCGCCTTGAATAAGCAAGGTACCGCCTTTTCGTTTGAGTGCGCCGATGCCCAGCAGGAT
>CAXMQD010000130.1:0-4296 GCA_964194965.1 uncultured Acidimicrobiia bacterium
CTCCGCCTCCCAGCGGTCGCCGTTGGCAAGCAGCTTTTCCTTGTTGTAGAACAGCTCCTCCCGGGTCTCGGTGGAGGATTCGAAGTTCGGCCCCTCGACGATCGCATCGACCGGACAGGCCTCCTCGCAAAAGCCGCAGTAGATGCACTTTGTCATGTCGATGTCGTAGCGCGTGGTGCGCCGGCTGCCGTCGGCGCGCGGCTCGGCTTCGATGGTGATCGCCTGAGCCGGGCAGATCGCCTCGCAGAGCTTGCAGGCGATGCAACGTTCCTCGCCGTTGGGATAGCGCCGCAAGGCATGCTCGCCGCGAAATCTCGGACTAAGCGGCCCCTTCTCATGGGGGTAATTGAGCGTCACCTTGGGCTTGAAGAAATAGCGCAAGGTCAGGGCCATGCCGGTCACAAGTTCGATCAGGAACAGGCTGCGCAGGCCGCGATTGATGATACCCATCCTCAACTCCTCGGCACCAGATCGAAGGCGACCACCACGCCCGCGGTCAGCACCACCCAGAACAGCGACAGCGGCAGGAACACCTTCCAGCCGAGCCGCATGAGCTGGTCGTAGCGGTAGCGTGGGAAAGTCGCCCGCACCCAAAGGAAGAAGAACAGCACCAGCGCCGTCTTGCCGGCGAACCAGACGATCCCCGGGATCCAATTGAACGGCGCCACGTCGACGATCGGCAGCCAGCCGCCGAGGAACAGAATCGTGGTCATGGCACTCATCAGGATCATGTTGGCGTATTCGCCCAGGAAGAACAGCGCGAAACTGAGCGACGAATACTCCAGGAAAAATCCGGCAACGATCTCCGACTCGCCCTCGGCCAGATCGAAGGGCGAGCGGTTGGTCTCCGCCAAGATCGAGATGAAGAACACCACGAACATGGGCAGGAGCGGTACCGCGAACCACAGGTCCTTCTGAGCGAGTACGATATCGGTGAGGTTGAGCGAACCGACGCAGATCAGCACCGTGACGATCACGAAGCCCATGGAGACCTCGTACGACACCATCTGCGCCGCCGAGCGCAGCGCGCTCAAAAATGGATACTTCGAGTTCGAGGCCCAGCCGGCCATGATCACGCCGTAAACACCGAGCGAGGAAATCGCGAAGAGATAGAGAATGCCGACGTTGATGTCGGCCAGCACCCAGCCTTCGTCGAAGGGGATCACCGCCCAGCCGATCAGGCCCAGGACGAAGGTCAGTATCGGCGCCGCGAGGAACACCACCTTGTTGGCCCCGGCCGGCAGGATGGTCTCCTTGAACAGCAACTTGACCGCGTCCGCGATCGGCTGCAGCAGGCCGAATGGCCCGACCACGTTGGGCCCCTTGCGCAGCTGTATGGCCGCGATCACCTTGCGCTCGGCATAGGTCAGATAGGCGACCGACAGCAGCAGCGGCACCAGGATCGCCACGATCTGCGCGACGATGATGATGCCGGGCCAGGCGTAGCCGTCCCACAGGGCGGTCCAATCAACCATCGGTGCCGGTCGCCTCCCCTGGCCGGCCGGACCCGAAGGCCTCGGCGCAGCTTGCCATGGTCTCGGAGGCGCGGCTGATCGGGTCGGTCATGTAAAAGTTTTCGACCGCGGGCGCAAAGGGCGCGCCGTCCAGCTCGCCTTTCTCGCCGAATTCGCCCCAGGGCGCGGGCTCGGCCCGGTCGACCGTGGCGAAGGTCGGATAGACCTCGACCAAGCGCCGCCGCAGCGCCCCCAGGTCGTCGTAGGGCAGCCGTTCGCCAACCACCTCCGACAACGCCCTGAGGATGGTCCAGTCCTCGCGCGCCTCTCCCGGCGGCGAAACCGCCAGGCGGCCGAGTTGCACGCGGCCTTCGGTGTTGACGTAGGTGCCGTTCTTCTCGGTGTAGGCCGCGCCCGGCAGAATCACGTCGGCGCGGTGCGCGCCGGCGTCGCCGTGGTGGCCCTGGTAAATGACGAAGGCCCCTTCTTGCGCGTTGGGGCCGAGGCGGGTCATGTCGATCTCATCGGCACCGAGCAGGTAGACGACCTCGATATCGCCGTCGTGGACGGCGTCGAAAATGCCGTCGCGGTCGAGGCCGCCCGGGCCCGGCAGGAAGCCAAGGTCGAGCCCGCCGACCCGCGCCGCCGCGCCGTGCAGCACGTTGAAACCGTTCCAGTCTTCGCCGATCATGCCGAAGGTCTCGGCCAGCTCGCGCGCCAGATGAAGCATCGCCGCGCCGTCGGAACGCGCCAACGCCGCCATGCCGAGTACGATCATCGGCCGCTCGGCGGACTTCAGAACCTCGGCGAAAGCGCCCTTGCCGGCGGCCAATTCCGCGAGCGTCTCCGGCCCGGCACCCAGATAATCGACCGGATAACCGAAGTCGCAGGGCGCGCCGATCGACCCGATCCGGAACCCGCCCATGAGGAAGCGCTTGCGCAAGCGCGCGTTGACGAGCGCCGCCTCGTGGCGCGGATTGGTGCCGACCAGGAGCGCGGCATCGGCGCGCTCGATCCCGGCGATGGTGGTGTTGAACAGATAGCCCGCGCGCGGGCCTGCCCCGTTTATGGCCCCGTTCTTGGTCCCAACCTTGGCGCCCTCCTGGCGGCAATCGAGGTGGGGCGAACCCAAGGTGGCCATCAGGTCCTTGAGCGCGAGCATGGATTCGGCGTCGCAGAGATCTCCGGCGAGCGCCGCGATCTTGCCGCCGTCGAGCCCGTCGAGACGCGCGGCGATGGCCCGGAAAGCATCTTGCCAGGTGGCCGGCTGGAGCCGGTCGTCCTTGCGAACGTAGGGCCGGTCGAGGCGCTGGCGCGCCAAACCGTCGCATGCGTAGCGGGTCTTGTCGGAGATCCACTCCTCGTTGACGTCCTCGTGCAGGCGCGGCAGCACGCGCATGACCTCGCGGCCGCGCGCGTCAATGCGAATGTTGGATCCGACGGCGTCCAGCGCGTCCACCGAATTGGTCTTGCGCAACTCCCAGGGCCGGGCCGCGAAAGCGTAGGGCTTGGAAGTCAGCGCGCCGACCGGGCAGACGTCGATCAAATTGCCCGACAGCTCGGAATTGACCGCCTTCTCCAGGGTCGTGATCTCGACCTGGCCGCCGCGGTTGAGCAAGCCCATCTCCTCGACCCCCGCGATCTCGGTGGCGAAGCGGACGCAGCGCGTGCAGTGGATGCAGCGGGTCATGATGGTCTTGATCAACGGCCCCATGTATTTCTCGGGCACCGCGCGCTTGTTCTCGTCGTAACGGCTGTGGTCGACGCCATAGGCCATGGCCTGGTCCTGCAAGTCGCACTCGCCGCCTTGGTCGCAGATCGGGCAGTCGAGCGGATGGTTGATGAGCAGGAACTCCATGACCCCCTGGCGCGCCTTCTTGACCGTCGGGGTGTCGGTCTTGATCACCATGCCTTCGGCCGCCGGCATGGCGCAGGAGGCGATCGGCTTGGGCGCGCGCTCCATCTCGACCAGGCACATCCGGCAGTTACCCGCCACCGAAAGCCGCTCGTGATAGCAGAAGCGCGGGATCTCGATGCCGGCGAGCTCGCAAGCCTGGAGCACGGTCAGGCCGGCCGCGACTTCGATCTCCGTGCCATCGATGGTGAGCTTCGGCATGGCTCCGCCCTACTCCGCCGCCTGGGAGGTGCCCGCCTGGGAAGTACCGGGCGCGTCGGTTTTGTATTCGATGATGCGGCGCTCGAGTTCGGGGCGGAAATGGCGGATCAGGCCCTGAATCGGCCAAGCTGCCGCATCGCCGAGTGCGCAGATCGTGTGCCCCTCGACCTGGTAAGTCACATCCAACAAGCTGTCGATCTCCTCGACCCCGGCGCGGCCCTCGACCATGCGGGTCATGACCCGCCACATCCAGCCGGTGCCTTCCCGGCAAGGGGTACACTGGCCGCAGCTTTCATGCATGTAGAAATGCGACAGATTGGCGATCGCGGCGACGATATCCGTCGACTTGTCCATGACGATGACCGCCGCGGTGCCCAGCCCGGATTTCACCTCGCGCAGAGAGTCGAAGTCCATCAGCACCGAATCGCATATCGACTTGGGCAAGAGCGGCACCGAGGAGCCGCCCGGGATGACCGCCAATAGATTGTCCCAACCGCCGCGCACGCCGCCGGCGTGGGTCTCGATCAATTCCCTGAGCGGGATGCCCATCTCCTCTTCGACGTTGCACGGTTTCTCGACGTGCCCGGAGATGCTGAAGATCTTGGT
This sequence comes from uncultured Acidimicrobiia bacterium, assembly GCA_964194965.1. GTDB lineage: Bacteria > Pseudomonadota > Alphaproteobacteria > Kiloniellales > J153 > JACZVL01. The sequence goes on from CAXMQD010000130.1 coordinate 4,177, forward strand.
GCCGGTGTTCTTGGGCCGGCCGAGACCGCTCCACCAGGCCGCGCCGCGGCGTAGGATTTCGGGGGCGACGGCGATGGTCTCGACGTTGTTGACCGTGGAGGGGCAGCCGTAGAGCCCCAC
>CAXMQD010000131.1:0-4940 GCA_964194965.1 uncultured Acidimicrobiia bacterium
ACCGATGTCGGCGACCACGACGCCCGGCAGGGCGCGGCGGATATAGAGACCTTGGATGGTGCTGCCGAACGCGGTGGCGGCCATCCAGGCGGTTTCGAGCATCGACTGCAGGCCGTCGCCGTCTTCGAGCGGGAGCAGAATGGTCTTCATGGTTATCGCGCTCCTCCATTGGGCGCGGGCCGCGCAGTCAGTCCGCGCCGGGGGGCCGCACCGCCAGTCTAATACAATTTTCGTTCGCGTGGAATTTTCCCGATCCCTACTTTCGTGGATTTAATCCTTGTAGGAGGGGTCTCTGCGGTCGAGTTGACGCCGCAAGGCCGGCCACTCCTTGCGGCCGATCGGACGGTAGCCCTGGGCGGAGTTGTTGTGCCGGTTCTGGGCCATGGCTGTTTCCCGGATCGCCGCCGGTATCGGCCGCAGCGGCGCGCCGCTCTGCTGGGCGGCGAGTTGCATGCGGCAGGCGCGCTCGGCCCGGGCCATCCACATGAAGGCTTCGCCGATGGTGCGCCCGACGGTCAGCAGCCCGTGGTTGCGCAGGATCAGCACGTTGTTCTCACCCAGGTCGCGGACGATGCGCGCGCGCTCGTCCAAGTTCATGGCGAGGCCCTCGTAGTCGTGGTAGGCGGCATGAGCGAGCACCGCGAGCGCGTGCTGAGTCACCGGCAGCAAGCCATCCTCCTGGGTCGCCACGCCGACCCCGGCGGGCGTGTGGGTGTGCATGACGCAGGTCATCTCGGGGCGGCCGGCATGGACCGCGCTATGGATGGTGAAGCCGGCCGGGTTGATGCCGTGCTCGCTCGCGCCCAGGAGATTGCCCTCGAGGTCGACCTTGACCAGGCAGGAGGCGGTGATTTCCTCGAACAGCATGCCGAAGGGATTGATCAGGAAGTGGTCCTCGGGTCCGGGCACCCGCGCGGAGAGATGAGTCGCCAGAAAGTCGGACCAGCCGTAGAGCGCGACCAAACGGAACGCGGCCGCCAGATCGACCCGGACCTCCCATTCCCCAGGCGCCATGTCTTGGGGCGCCATGTCTTGGGGCACCATGTCTTGGTGTGCCGACTGGACAAATGCTTGTGTCGTCATGCCTGCCTCGCGCGCTCCCCGTATTTGCGCCGGACGCTAGCACAAAGGGAAACGGCGGGCGAGGGGGGCGCAACGATGGCGCGTTCTCCGCTACTGTGGCCTCCCTTGCCGGCGCGCGGCTTGGCGCCGCTAGGTGAAAGCGCCCCTTTCGCCGCGCCAACCCTTGGTGCTTTGCCGGTCCGTAACCAAATATTTATGGCGCGGACGGTAGAATTCGCATGACGGCGTGCGTCTGTTATTGTGCGATGCAATATGGACCTGCCTGCGGGAAACCTTTGAATAGGTTCGAAGACGACGCGATGGCGAGACTCTGGACCGACCTGAAACACCGGGCGACGGTGCTGCTGGCCCTATTCCGGCCGGCGCCGGCGGCCGACATCCGTGTGCCCTATCCTGCGGCGCCCCATCCTTGGGAGAAGTCCTATCCCGAAGGGCTCGCCTGGGACATGGCGATTCCCGTCAAGCCGGTGCCGGCGATGCTGGACGCGGCGGTGACCGCCTGGCCCGACAGCCCCTGTCTCGAGTTCGTGGGTAAGCGCTACAGCTACGCCGAGGTCGGCGAGCTGGTCGCCAAGGCGGCCAAGGGCTTTCAGGAACTGGGCGTGACCAAGGGCGTGCCGGTCGGATTGTTCCTGCCCAATTCGGCCTACTACGTGATCTGCTATTACGCGATCCTCAAGGCCGGCGGCACGGTGGTCAACTTCAATCCGCTCTACGCCGAGCCCGAGATCGCGCGCCAGATCGAGGATTCCGGCGCGCGGATCATGGTCACCATGAACCTGAACACGCTCTATCCCAAGGTCGCCCGGCGGCTCGAGGACACCTGCCTGGAGAAGCTGGTGGTCTGCGGCATGGGCCGGGCCCTGCCGTTCACCAAGCGGGCGTTGTTCATGCTTTTTAAGCGGCGCGAGGTGGCCGCCACCCCGGTTGACGACGCCCACATCCGGTTCAGCAAGCTGATCGACAACGACGGCATTCCCGCCGCGGCCGCGGTCGACCCGGAACGGGACATCGCGGTCATGCAGTATACCGGCGGCACCACCGGGTCGCCGAAAGCGGCGCTCCTGACCCATGCCAACATCACCGCCAACACGGTGCAGGTTCAATCCTGGGCGGGCGCCGTCACCACGGGCCAGGAGCGGGTGCTCGCCGTGTTGCCGCTGTTCCACGTCTTCGGCATGACCGGGGTCATGAACCTGGCGATCGCCCAGGGGTCCGAGCTCCTGCTGCTGCCACGCTTCAAGGTCGCCGAGACCCTGGCCGCGATCGACAAGGAAAAACCCACGGTGTTCCTCGGCGTGCCGACGATCTATTCGGCGATCAACGAGCACAGGGAGCTGGACAATTACGACCTGTCGAGCTTGAAGTTCTGCATATCCGGCGGTGCCCCGTTGCCGCTGGCGATCAAGACCAAGTTCGAGGCGGTGACGGGTTGCACCCTGGTCGAGGGTTACGGCCTGACCGAAGCCGGGCCGGTGGTCACCATCAATCCATTCCATGGCGAGAGCCGGGAAAATTCGGCCGGATTGCCGTTGCCCGGCACCTTGGTCGAGATCGTCTCGCTGGATAACCCGGAGCGGGTCCTGCCGCTCGGCGAGACCGGCGAGATCTGCGTCACCGGACCGCAGGTTATGGCCGGCTTCTGGAACCGGCCGGAGGAGACACGGGAGGTGCTGCATGCCGGCCGCCTGCGCACCGGCGACGTCGGCTACCTGGATGAGGACGGCTATCTCTACATCGTCGACCGCATCAAGGATCTGGTCATCACCGGCGGCTTCAACGTCTACCCGCGCATGGTCGAGGAAGCGATCTACCTGCACCCGGCGGTGGCCGAAGTCGCGGTCTGCGGCGTGCCGGACCGGCACCGCGGCGAGGTGGTCAAGGCGTTCATCAAGCTGGCCGAGGGCTACACCCTGACCGGGGCCGAGTTGCGCGCCTTCCTCAAGGACAAACTGGCGCCGTTCGAGCTTCCGCGTAAGGTGGAGTTCCGCCAGGAGATCCCCAAGACCTTGGTCGGCAAGCCGCTGCGCCGTCAGCTGGTCGAGGAGGAGAAACAGCGCCTGGCCGAACGGGATGCCCGCGCCGCCGAAGCCCGCTCGGCACTGTCCGCGGATGATAGCGATAACGATAACGATAACGATAACGATAACGACAACAAGGATGGGGATTGCGCCGCATGACTGTCGAGAAAATTTTGCAGTCACTGGAATCAAATCTCGCCGCCTTCGCGGGGCTCGGTTACAAGGTCGCCTTCGATTTGGGCGAGGATGGTGTCCTCGCGATCGACGCCACCGGTTCGCCGCCCACCCTGACCGACGCAACCGATGCAACCGACGATGCCGACTGCACGATCCGGATTTCGGCGGACGACCTGGCCGGGGTGATCGCAGGCGAGGTCAATCCGATGATGGCCTACACCCTCGGCAACCTGAAGATCGACGGCTCCATGGGGGTCGCGATGAAGGTCGCGGCGCTGTTGGAGGCGTAGCGGAATTCAGAAGCCAGACGATCGACTGACTTCTATTTTCTGTCTTCCGCCGTCGCTTGCCCCTGCAATCCGAAAAACGAATCGTCCCGGTAGGTTTGGGGCAGTTCGATGCTGTCGGCGACCAGCCGGACTTTGCGTGCGGGTTTGCCACGCACGATGCGGCCACTGTGCCGCGAGGGCACCGCGGGCGGGGTCAGCGGGAAGGCGTCGGCGGTCACGTAGTCGCAGATCAGGAGCCGGCGCGGCCGGTCCGAGCGGTTCGGCCCGCCGCCGTGCACGGTCCAGGTGTGCATCAGGCCCAGGTCGCCGCGCTTGCCCTCGATCGGCACCGAACGGACCTCGAAATCCGTATCCAGCGCCGGGTCTATGGCGCCGACGAATTTGCCGTCGCGGTAGTGGCTGTGGCGCTCGCGGTGTGAGCCGGGCACCACGCGCGGGCAGCCGTTCGACTCGTTCATGTCGTCGAGCAACAGCAGTATGGCCAGCATGTCGGAATTTGTGTGCGGGTCGTAGGCATGGTCCTGGTGGTAGTCGACCCGGGTCTTCATGCCCGGCAGTTTGATGTTGAGCTTGCAGTGGTGGAATTTGACATCCGGGCCGATCAGCTCGGCGACCCGGTCGGCGATCGGACCGTCGAACAGCGCCTGCCGGTAGGCCTCCGAGATATCGGCCGGGTTCGCCACGCGGCGCAACCGTGGCTGCTCCGCCGTGTGGCTCGCCTCCAGGTCGAAGCGCGCCTTGCCGTCGACGGTCTCGCCGTAATTGGCGGTCTGGGCGCGGGACTCCTCGATCCAAGTATCGAGCTCATCGGTTAGCGCCGCGACCTGCGCCGCGTCCAGAACACCGCGCGCGATGGTATAGCCGTCCTCGCGAAATTGCCGGATTTGTTGTTCGCTCAGCATCGCTCCGAGCCTCGATTTGCACGCTCCCACTGTCGGGATGTTACGCCGGCGGGGCGTGGCGGCCTAGGGCAATGATGGGGGGCCGTTAGGTCCAATCACTCGGGCACGCCGGCCTTGCGCAGGCCGTCGAAATAACGCGCGAGATAGGCAGGGTCCTCGATTTGTATTTTCGACCTCCAATTCGCAAGCGTAGGTTCGAAGCCCAACATCCTCAATTCCTCCATCTCCCACTCCGCCTCGTCGATCATGCCGAGTTGGCCGTAGGCGGCGACGAGAATGCGGTGGGTCGAGGTCCAGGCCGGGTTACGCTCGATCGCTTTTTCGAAACTTTCGATCGCCGCATCGTAGCGGGTCAGCATGAACTGGCTCGCGCCAAGGGCATAGTAATACCAGAATGGGAAATGGGGATTGAGGCGCATGGCCGTTTCGACGTGGCCCAGCGCCTCCTCGGCGCGCCCCACGAAAAT
>CAXMQD010000132.1:0-2006 GCA_964194965.1 uncultured Acidimicrobiia bacterium
GCGATGTGTTAGTGTCATAGGCGCAACCCCGAATGAGAGCAAAAGTGATCCCTATAATGAGAAGATAACGGCAGCCGCGGAAGCTGGTGCGGAGAGTTCTGTCGCGGCGCTGCAGCTTGTTACTGGAGAAATATCTAGCCCGCCATTCGGCAGGTATGACGATCGAACGCGCATTTCGGCTTGCTGTGGCCACTCTTGGCTGGCTAATGATCGAATATGGAAACATTCGACCTGCCTCCCGTCATTGCCGATCTCATCGTCGCTCGGAATAAGCTCCGTGCGCACTATCGCGAGGTATTGCGGAAGCGGGGTGGTGATGTCCAACTGGAATTCACGCTGGACGGAAATCTCGTCGGCGACTTGGGCGAAGCGATAGCAGTCGAATTGTTCGGGATACGATTGGTCGAAGCCAAGTCGACCGAGGGTATAGATGGCTGCGCTCCGGACGGTTCGGCGACTGTGCAGGTCAAGGCGACCGGCACGGGTCGAGGGCCGGCTTTCCGGCGGACCGAGACGAGAGCTGACCATCTGCTGTTCCTCGATCTCGACTTCGAAAATGCGAAAGGAACGGTGGTCTACAATGGACCGGAGCACCATTCGGTCGCGCTGCTTCCGGATAAATTCGTTGGTCAGCGCTCGCTTACTCGAAAGCAGATGCGCGACGCCGACACGTTGGTGAAGCCAGAGGAACGACTGCACCGGATTAAGCTACTGCGCGACTAAGTGTTTGATCCCGGACTTTGATGGTGCGATCTTTTCGCTGGATGAAGAGATCGTCGGCCAAGGCATTCCGGCCCTCCGCATGGCCCGGTCCGGTCCGGGCGCTACGCCTCGCCGCGCCGGAGGCGGCGGTAGACGCCGCGCTTCTCCTGCAGCGCCTGCTGCATGGCGCGCAGGCGTGCGGTACCGGCATCGTCGAGGGTGGTGCAGGCCAGTGCGGTGGCCTGCCGGGGGATCGGGATCGCCTGCGCCACCGGCGTGCCGGCGGGGAGCGTGCCCTCGAATCCCGGATCGGTCCATAATGCGGGGAAATGCACCAGCCCATCGCGGAACCGGTCGCATTCCACCACGCCGGCGAGGGTGCGGAACGGCAGGTCCTCGCGGTTCAGCGGGTGGGTGAACAGGATCGACCACCCCTCCGGCGCTTCCAGGGTCCAGAAATTGGTGAACTTGACGACAAACCCCGTGGCTGGAAGCGGCGTGCCGGTTACCTGCTCGGGCACATGCAGCCCGATCGGCGCCCGGGTCAGGAGATCGGCGGGCAGCGGCGGCGGGTCCCAATGCCAGGACAGCTCGCCCGCGGTCACCGTCAGGTCGGCGGCGAGCGGCATCAGGAGGCCGAGACCGAGCGCGTCGATCAGCGGCGGGCAATGCTTGAGGGTGCGAATCGGCGCGCCGCCGAGGGTGTCGCTGGCCACCTCCGAGGGCATGGTGCGGAGCCAGCCCGGCAGGGCGTCGGCCGCCAGTACCGGCTTCGGCAGGATCGGCTCGAGGGCGGGGTGGCAGCGGGCGGTGAGGGTGATCATGGCCGTGAGACTAGCGCATTTTCAAGCCTGCCCACCCCGGGAAAACGCCGGAACAATGCGCAAAACGGACCGACAGGGCCTGATCGGTGAATTTGAGGTCACCGATCAGACCTTGGCGCGCGCCCTTTCGCGCCGCTTGAAGATAGTGTGGGTCACCGCGGCGATCACGGTGAGGGTGATGATCACCGCGCCCACCGCATTGATGACCGGGGGCAGGCCGTTCGGGTTGCGGACCATCGCGCCGATCTCGGTGGCGAAGGTGCAGGCGCTGCCCTTGGCGAACATGGTGGTGTTGTAGTTCTCCATCGAGGCCAGGAAGGCGATCACCGCGGCCGAGGCGATGGCCGGGGTGAGGAACGGCAGGGTGATCCGCCGGAACACCCGGAACGGCGAGGCGCCGAGGTCGAGTGCTGCTTCCTCGTACTCCACCGGCTGGCGCTGCAAGCGCGCCATCATGATCAGCATCGGAAAGCTCGCGAT
>CAXMQD010000133.1:0-9496 GCA_964194965.1 uncultured Acidimicrobiia bacterium
CACCACCGCGGCCGCCTTCCTCGGCTTCGCGCGCGAGGCGGCCGACATCTTGTTGCTCGAAACCGGACTCGGCGGCCGGCTCGATGCGACCAACGTGATCGCGCAACCCCGCGTGACCGCGATCTCGCCGGTTTCGGTCGACCACGTCCAGTTCCTGGGCGACACCATCGAAGAGATTGCCTTCGAGAAAGCCGGAATCCTGAAGCCCGGCGTGCCGGCGGTGATCGGCCCGCAGGCGCCCGAGGCCCTGGCGGTCATCGCGCGCCGCGCGGCCGAAACCGGCGCGCCGCTATACCGCTATGGCGAGGAGTGGACCGTTCGGGGCGAGAACGGCGGGTTTGTCTTCGAGGCAGGCGGCGCGCGGCGGCGCTACCCCGCACCCGCGCTGCCGGGCGCCCATCAGATCGAAAACGCCGGCCTGGCGCTCGCCTGCGCGGCAGTGCTCGAGGGTTTCGGGCTCGATGGTTTCGGGCTCGACGCGACGGCGCGCGATACCGGCCTCGCGCGCGCGCAGTGGCCGGGGCGGCTGCAGCGCCTGACCCGCGGGCCGCTCGCCGAGCTGTTGTCCGAGCATTGGGAACTGTGGCTCGACGGCGGCCACAACGCCGCCGCCGGGAAAGCGCTGGCGCGCGATCTTGGCACCTGGGAGCCGCGCCAGCTGCACCTGGTCTACGGCATGCTCGACACCAAGGGTGCCCAGGGTTTCCTGCGCCCGCTGGCGCCGTTGGCCGAGACCCTGCACGCCGTGGCGATCCCCGGCGAGGCCGCCTCGCTCTCGGCCGAGGACGCCGCGCGTGAAGCAACCGAGGCCGGGTTCGAGGCGCAAGCGAGCGCAAGCGTCGCCAACGCCCTGCGTGCCCTCACCAAAGACCGCGCGCCGGGGCGCGTCTTAATCTGCGGCTCGCTCTACCTCGCCGGCCAGGTGCTCGCGGAGAACGGATGACAAAAAACCCCCGCCGGCATTGGCGGGGGTTTGTTTGCGCTCGGCAGGACGGAAGTTCGGGCTCGCTTAGAGTACCGACTCGACCCATTCCTGAAGCTGGTTTTTGGGCACCGCGCCGACTTTGGTCGCGGCGACCTGGCCGTCGCGAAACAGCATCAGCGTCGGGATGCCGCGCACGCCGTATTTCTGCGGCGTCACGGGGTTGTCGTCGATGTTCATTTTGGCGATCTGGACCCGGCCGTCCATCTCCTTGGCGATCTCCTCCAGCGCGGGCGAGATCATCTTGCAGGGGCCGCACCACTCGGCCCAGAAATCCACTAGAACGGAACCCTCGGCCTTCAGCACGTCGCTGTCGAAGCTGTCGTCGCTAACGGGGATGCTGGTCATGCAATATCTCTCCAAGTCATGGCGCGTCCAAGTCGTGGCGCGGCCGGCCAGCGCGGTCGGCCAGTGCGCGGCCGAACTCGCGAGTTCAAGTTTCAATGTAAGCACCCCACCCGGGGGGTCAAGATGCCTGTAAGTTGAGTCTTGCAGGGCTGAGTTGCATCAAATGCGGGCCGTCGGTCCACAAGAGCGCGCAGTCGATCCGGCGGTCCGGATAAATCTCCGATAAAACAGCATGATAGGCCGCCATCTGGCGCAGATAGACCGGCGCGACCCCGGCCTCGTCCCGGGGCGCCGGACGGTTGGTTTTGTAGTCGACGACCAGCACCGAATCGGCGCCGACCACCAGGCGGTCGACCTGCCCGGAGACGGCCTGGGGACCGTCCCCGGAGTCGATCAGTCCGACGATCGGCACCTCGGCCCGGCTGTCCGGTCCGAACAGTGCCGCGAAAGCCGGGTCGTCCAGCACCGAAAGCGTTGCCGCGGCAATCTCCGCGCGCTCCTCGGCGCTCAAGTCATGAGCCGGGCTGGCCAGGAATCGCGCGGCGGCGGCGGCCCGCGCGCCAGGCGCCAGATCGGGCAGGTTTTGCAGCAGTCGGTGCACCAAGCGGCCGCGCTTGAAGCGCCGGCCCTCGTCGGGGCCGAGCGGCGAGCGCACCGGCGGCTCCTCGCCGCTGGGACGGGAGGGCGCCAAGGGCCGGGGCGGCACCGCCTCGGGCGGCGGCGGCGTCTGGGTCCAATCCGGCAATGCCGCGGCGGCGACCCGGGCCGCGGCGGACCCCTCGCGATCGGTTTCCGGATCCGCGGTCTGTGCCGAACGCAGGCGCCATCCCGGACCGGCCCAGCCATCCGCCACCTCGCTCGCGAAATCGAAGTCGACCGGCTCGGCGGCGGCAGTAGTGTCGGTGGCGAGCGCGGCCGCGACCAGATTGTACCAGCAGTCGGCCGGGGCCGCGTGCGCGCCGCGCCAGCCGCAGACGATCAGCCGGTCCTCGGCACGGGTCAACGCGACGTAGAGCAGGCGCCGGTATTCCTGGTCCTGGACTTCTTTCGCGCGTGCACGGGCGGCCGCCACCAGTTCGCCGTCGTAACCCTTGCGCAGCGGCCACAATGGCAACTCGCCGCCACGCTCGCCGTCCTGTTCGCCGGTCCAGAACAAACCGCCGCGGGGCTTGGGCGGCTGCATCGTGTCGGGCAGGATCACCACCGGCGCCTGCAGGCCCTTGGCGCCGTGCACGGTCATCACCCGCACCGCGTCCTGGCCGTGTTCCATGTCGCGCTTGACCTCCTGCTTGCCGACCTCGATCCAATGCAGGAAACCTTCGAGCGAGGGCGCGTGCTCGCGTTCGTAGGCGAGCGCGAGGGAGAGGAATTCCTCGATCGGATCGGCGGCCTCGGGGCCGAGCCGGGCGAGCAGCGCCGCGCGGCCCCGGCTCCCGTTGCGGCCCCATTCGCGGGTCAGCACTTCGGAATAAAGCTCGTAGGGCGGCACGAAGTCGGCGCGCGCCAGAAGCGCACCCAAATGCTCTCGCGCCGCCCGGAACGCCGGATCGGCGCCCGCCACTCGGGCCTGGCGGGTCAGCGAATCCCACAGGCTGCCGCCGCGATCGTAGGCCAGGGTGAAGAGCTGTTCCTCGCTCAAGCCCACGAGCGGACCCTTGAGCACGGTCGCCAGCGTCAGATCGTCCTCGGGCAGCAACAGGACGCGCCCCAACGCCACCAGGTCCATGACCGCGAGCTGGTCGGGCAGCACCATGCGGTCGAGTCCGGCGACCGGCACGCCGCCGCGCTTGAGCTCGCGCACCAGTTCTTCGACGAATTCGTTGCGCCGGCGCACCAACACCAGGATATCGCCGGGTGTCAGGCGCCGGTCCCGGGATTCGAGCCAGGCCTCGCCGTCCCGCAAGGTCTCGCCCGCGGGCGGATCCGCAACGGTCCAGCGCGCGATCCGCGCGGCGATCAGCTTGGCCAGGCGCGCGCGCGGCGGCGGTCCGGCGGGTTGCGCCAGCGGCGGCGCCCAGGGTGCGGGTTGCGCTGCCTCGGCCGGCTCGGCCGGCGGCCAGAGCTCGACCAGCCCGGCCTGGCCCGCGCGCACCGCCCGGTGGGTCATGGCGTCCTCGTCGAACAACACGCCGTCCTGCGCCGCCGCCTGGGCGAAAACCGCGTCGACGGCATCGAGGACCGCCGAAACCGAACGGAAGGAATGGGACAGCTCGACCCTCTCCAGCCGCTGCCCGATATTCTCGGCGCGCGATTCGAAATGCGCGCGCATGCGCGCGAAAGCGCCCGGATCGGCGCGCTGGAAACTGTAGATCGACTGCTTGGCGTCGCCGACCGCAAACACCGTACGCGGCCCCTCGCGCGCGTCGTCACGCGCCCCTGCGCCGACGAAGAACTCCCCGGCCAGGGCCCGGATCACCCGCCACTGTTCCGGATTGGTGTCCTGGGCCTCGTCGATCAGGATATGATCGAGGCCGCCGTCGAGCTTGAACAGCACCCAGGCCGCCGCGCCGTCGCCTTCGAGCAGGCCGCGTGCCGCCAGGATCAAGTCGTCGTAGTCGAGCAGCGCCCGGGCCTGCTTGCGCCGCTCGTAGGCATCGAGGATATCGGTGCCGAGCGCCACCAGTCCGGCGGTCGCCCGCGCCACTCGCAGCCGGTTGAGCCGCGCCCGCGCGGCCAAAAGACGCTCGGCCTCCGCCGCCATGACCTCGAGCGCACCGGACACGGCCTCCGCCGCCGCCTTGGTCAGCAGGCGCGCGCGCGTTGTTTCGTCCTTGGTCAGATATAAGCCAGCGTAGGCGTCGAAACGGAGCACGCGCTCCGCAAGATCGGCATCCAACCAGTCTCGCAACAGCCGGGATTTGCCCGCCTCCGCCGCGGTTCCTCCAACCAAGGCCTCGGCGACCAGCCGCAATCCCATCTGGTCGAAAGAATCGTCGGCGCAAGCCGCGGCGATCACGTCGTCGAGGCTGTCCGCTTCATCGACCTCGAGCGCCTGGAAGATCGCCGCGCGCAGGCCGTCCACGCCGCGATGCTCCACGATCAAGCGGCGCAGCCGGGTGCGTTCCCGGATCACCTCGGTCATCAGTTCCTGGAAGCTCTGTTCCTGCGCGTAGACCGCGACCTCCGCGACCGCCGGGTTTTCCTGGTCTCCAGATCCGGCCCCAGGGTCGGCCCCGGGACCGGCCAGCACCTCCTCGCGCGCCTCCAGCAGCATCTCGGCGGCGGAGCGCTCGTCGAGCACCTGAAAATGCGGCGCGATCCGAGCCTCGAGCGGGAAACGGCCCAGCAGCGACTGGCAGAACGCGTGGATGGTCAAGATCTTCATGCCGCCCGGCGCGTCCAGCACTCGGGCGAAGAGCTCCCGGGCGCGGGCGCGGATGGCGGCATCGGCCGGATCGTCGAGCAGCTTGGCCAAGTCTTCGGTCAACTGCTCCTCGGTAAAGGTCGCCCAGCGCGCCAGGCTGTCGGCCAGGCGGTTCGACATCTCCGCCGCCGCCGCCTTGGTGAAGGTCAGACAGAGGATGCGCGCGGGCTGGGTGCCGTGCAGCATCAGGCTGAGCACCCGGTCAGTCAGCACCTTGGTCTTGCCGGTGCCCGCCGAGGCCGCGACCCAGACCGAACGATCGGGCCGGGCGGCCGGGCGCTGGGCCAGACTGGCGGCGGCGCGCGGGTCTAGAACCGCCTCGGTCACGACTCCTCCTCCTCGCCCGCGCCCCATTCCTTGATCCGGGCCAGGTGTCGGTAGTCGCTGAAGCGGCGCGCCCATTCGGGCCGGGGCCGGGCCGGATAGGGTGTCTCCGGGTCGTCGTAGCGGGCGATCAGCTCGCGCAGGCCGTCGAGCGCCGCTTCCGCCTCGGCCTCGGCGTCGAGCTTGAGGGCCTTGCGCTCGCCGGGTGGCTCACCGCCGGAGACGCGCCAGTACTCCAGCCGCGCCACCGGCGCCGCCGGCAGCTCCGCGAAACCACCGGCGCGGGCGATCGCCGCCTCGAGCGGCAACTGCGGCGAAAATCCGAGCGCGACCTCTTTCTTCGTGGGCGGCCCGCCGGTTTTGTAGTCGACGATGGCGAGCGCGCCATCCGCAAGCCGATCGATGCGGTCGGCGGTGGCGGTCAGCGTGAACGGGCCGCCAGGCGCCGCGATCTCCAGAACCCCGCGCAACTCGCCCCGGGACCCGTCGATCCCGGCCCGATAGCCCAACTCCTCGCGCGCGAACCAACGCGCGATGCGGCGGAAGCGCGGCCACCAGAAGGCCCGCACCCCGGGCCTGACCCGCTTCGGCGAAAACACTTCGCGCCCGATCTCGATCAGTTCGGCCTCGGGATCGGCCGGCAAGTCGCTGGGATAAGCCTCGAGGAATTTCTCCAGCGCTTCGTGCACCAGGGTGCCGAGTTCGGCCGCACCCGGGTCGGAATCGAGATCGTCGAGCGCGGTGAGTTTGAGGATGTGTTCGGCGTAGAGGTCGTAAGGATCGCGCATCCAGGTCTCGATCCGGGTCACGGAGAGGCGGCGCGGGCGCGCCTCGAGTGGCGGCGCCGGCGCCGGCCGGACGGCGGGGAGGGGCTCGCCGGGGCTATCGAGCTCCTCGGCCCAGGCCAACCACTGCGGCGCGGCGGCCGCGATATCGACCCCGGGCTCGATGGCGCCGAGCACGGCTTGGAGCCGCAGCAACCAGCGCGACGGCACACTCGGCGCGCCCTCGATGCGGGTCGCGCGGGTCAGGTAGACCTCGGGCGCACCCAGGAGCTGGGCGAAGTCGTGGGCGGCCAGGCCGAGGCGGCGTTCGGGCGGCGGCAGACCGAAATCGGCGCGCATGGGCCGGCTGAGCCAGGGCCCGGGCTCGACCACGGCGGGCCAGGTGCCCTCGTTGAGTCCGCCGAGCACCACCAGGTCGACCTGCTGCAGGCGCGCCTCCAGCGGCCCCCAGATGGCCAGCCGCGGGTGGCGGCCGTAGGGCGGCCGCACCGCCTTGGCGCCCAGCAGTGCGGTCAGATAGGCCGGATAGGCGGCGGCGCCGGGCGCCGGAATGCCGCCCGCCGCCTCGCGCAGCTCGGCGACGAAGTTGGCCGCGACCGTGCCCGCCTCCCCGGCCCAGAGCCGCACCGGTCCGGATTCCCGGTCGGTCGCCGCCAGCGCCTCGGCGAATCCGATATGGGCGTCGAGCAGCTCGCGCAGGGTCTTGGCGCGGGCCAGCGCGCGGGCGAAGGGCTTGGCGAGTGCCTCCAACGCCTTGAGCCAGTCGACCAGACCCGGCACCGCCTGGCGATCCTCCCGGCGCCTGTGCTTGTCCTTGGCGGCGGCGCGCAGGGCGCGCGTGAGCCCGGCAAAACCCGGCGCCGGGCGTGGGCCCCGCAGGGCCAGGCGCTCCAGGATCCGGACCTGGGCGCGGAACCCGGCCGGCGCCTGACCCGCGGCGGCCAACGGATGTTTGAGGGCGGCGAGCAGCGCCAAGGGCGCCAGGCCACCCGCCACCATCGCCGCACTCAGACGCAGGAACCCGCCCGGCGCGGAGTGGGACAGCGGCGCGCCCGCCGAATCGTCGACCGCGACGCCCCAGCGCGCGAGCGCACCCGCGACCCGGCGCGCCAGGCCGCGGTCCGGCGTCACCAACGCCGCGCGCCGGCCCGGGGTCTCCAACGCCCGGCGCAGGATAAGCGCGATGACTGCCGCCTCCTCGCCCGGCCCGGGTGCGTCGATGCGGGTCACGCCGTCGAAGGCCTGGGCGGCGCGCGCCGGATCGAGCCCGCTGGCCTCGTCGTTCCATCTTGGCGTCGCGACCACCGGATAGAGCGCCAGGTTGACCAGACGCCGGCGCAGCCCCCGCGCCGTCGGCGCCGGAGCGGCCAGCCCAGGAGTGGCCGGTGGGGGAGCGGACGGGGGAGCGGGCGGGGGGGCGGGCCAGGGCGCGACCTGGTCCCGGGTCAGCTTCAGGCGCGCCAAGAGCCGGGCCAGACCGTGCTGGGGATGGCCCGGGTCCTCGGCCACCGCGTCCCAGATTTCGGCGTCGGTTTCGGTGTCGAGCCCGGGCAGCACCACCATGCCCTGGGGCAGGCCGGCAACCACCTCGATCAGTTGCGCCGTCGCCGGGATGCTGCCGGTCGAGCCGGCCACGATCACTGGTTCGGCCGGCGGATCGCGGCGCCAGGCCGCGGCCTGCAGCTCGGCCAGGCGGCGCGCGCGCGCAGCCGCGCCGATGCCACCCTCGGCCGCCTGCATGCCCGGCCAGTTGTCGATCAGGATGCGCAGAAACTCGAGCGTCTTCTGCCAGTGGGCGGCGTAGTCCGCGGGCACCAGAGTCTCGAGCCCCGCGAAATCCAGGCCCTCGGTCTCGACCTGATCGAGCAAGTGCGCCAATTCATCGGCCAGGCGCAGGGCCTGGTCTTCAGGTGGCGCTTCGCCCCGCAACGCGCCCCAGCGCCGAATCAGCTCGGCGAGCAGCAACTGGCGACGCAGGCCCGGCAGCGGCGGCGCCAGATCGGCCGCCAGATTCTCCAGGCCCGGCATCTCGTCGGCCGCCAGCAGCAGATCCTCCGCGTCGAGGTCGCCGAGCGGTACCAGACGCGGCAGCAGCAAAGCGCGGCCGCCAGCGGCGCGCAAAAAGGCCTCCTGCAAGGCGCGGCAGGCGCGCCGGGTCGGCAGGAACACGGTGCCGCGAGCCAGGTCCAGCGGGTCGGCCGCGCGCGCCAAGAGGCCCTCGGCCAGGGCGTCGACGAAGGACCGGCCCGCCGGAATCGTAAACACCCCGGAGCGCGCTCGCGGACCGGCCGCCGTCATCGTTGGACCGAATGTTCGGCGAGTGGATGGAGCGCGTCCTCGACGTCGCGCAGGTTCTCCGGCGTGCCGATGTGGAACCAGTCGCCGTCGTGGCGCAGGCCCCAGAGGCGCTCGGCCTCGGCCGCCTTGTCGTAGACCAGGTTGAGCGAAAACGGCCCCTCGGGCGTGGTTTCGAACAGGCGCGGGTGCAACATCTGGATGCCGGAAAAGACGAACGGCGCGACCTCCTGCTCGCGGCGCCGGCGCAGACGCCCCTCGGGACCGAGGACGAAGTCTCCGGGTCCGTCGTAGCCGACCGCGTGGACGGTCGGATGCAAGAGCAGGAGCGCGTCCATCTCCGCCTCATTCCAGGCCTCGGCCAGGCGCCGGAGCGCGGCGGTACACCCGTCGAGCCAGCAGACGTCGCCGTTAATCGCGAAAAACGGCTCCGCGCCCAGCAACGGCAGCGCCTTGCGCACGCCACCGCCGGTCTCCAGCCGCGTCGCCTCGCGTGAGAATGTGATCCGGGGCCCCGCGCGCCCGGCCAGGCGGGCCTCGATCAACTCGCCCAGGTAATAGAGATTGATCACCACCTCGGGCACGCCGGCCATCTCCAAGCGATCGAGGATGGTCTCGATCAGGCTGCGCCCGCGCACCTCGATCAACGGCTTGGGCAGATTCTCGGTGAGCGGGCGCATGCGTTCGCCCAGGCCGGCCGCCAAGATCATGGCGCGCGGCGCCACCGGGCCGCCCGAATCGGTCGTTGCGCTCATGCCGATGTCTCCGAATGCGCTGGCGGCGCCCGGCGCGCGGCGGCCGGGACCTCGCGATCGAACCAGGCCTTAACCGGGGCCAGCGCCGGATGTTCCAGATCCGCGCTCAGAATGCGCCAGACTCGCGGGATGTGGTGCAGGTACTGGTCCTTGCCATCGCGGCGGCTGAGGCGCGTGAAGATGCCGGCGATCTTGGCCGCGCGCTGGGCGCCGAGCACGGCGTAGGACTCCATGAAGCGCGCGCGGTCGAGCTCCGGAAAAGCGTCGAGGTAGCGCGCGAGAATTTCCGCGACCACGCCCGGACCGACGTCGCGCCGCGCGTCTTCCAGCAGTGAGACGACATCGTAGGCGACCGGCCCGATCACCGCGTCCTGGAAGTCGAGCAGGCCGCAGGCGGCGATCCCTTCGCGACCGTCCAAGAGCATCAAGTTGTCGACGTGATAGTCGCGCAGCACCAGGCAGTCGGGCACGGCCCGGATTCGGGTCAGCGACCCGCGCCAGGCCTCGATGTAGGCCGCACGGACCGGTTCGGGGGTCGGCGCGCCGCGCAGCGCCGGCAGGAACCAGTCGGGCAGCAGCAACGCCTCCGCGAGCAGGCGCGCGTCGTCGTAGGGTGGCGGCGCGGTCTCCGCATCCCCGGGAC
>CAXMQD010000134.1:0-10126 GCA_964194965.1 uncultured Acidimicrobiia bacterium
GGCCCCCGCGCTGGCCAAAGCCGGGTCGTCGCGGCCCTCGCGCATGACTTGGGGGGCGCGCTGGACCACCGCCGCTTCGGGCGCGGCGGCCTGCAATTCGACGCGTGCGAGCAGCATGGTGACCTCGTCGCGAACCTCCGCCAGCATGGTCCCGAACAACTCGAAAGCCTCGCGGTTGTATTCGTTGAGCGGGTCGCGCTGGCCATAGGCGCGCAGGAAGATGCCATGACGCAGGTGGTCGAGGGTCAGCAGATGGTCTTTCCACTGCTTGTCGAGCACCATGAGCAAGAGCTGCTTCTCGATCGACCGCATGATCTCCTCGCCGTAATTGGCGAGCTTGGCCGCCATCTTGCGGTTCGAGGTCTCGGTGATGCGCTCGCGGATCTCCTGGTCGGCGATGCCTTCCTCCGCGGCCCAATCCTGGATCGGAAGGTCGATGCCGAAGACGCGCAGCGTCTCGGCGTGCAGCCCGCTCACGTCCCACTGCTCGGCGTAGGCGTTGGGCGGAATGTGGCGCGTGACCAAGTCCTCGATGACCTCGTGACGCATCTCGACCACGGTATCGTGGACGTCCTCGGCCCGCATCAGGTCCTTGCGCTGCTCGTAGATCACCTTGCGCTGGTCGTTCATCACGTCGTCGTACTTGAGCAGGTTCTTGCGGATTTCGAAGTTGCGCGCCTCGACCTTCTCCTGCGCCTTTTCCAGCGCCTTGTTGACCCACGAGTGGACGATCGCCTCGCCCTCTTCGAGGCCGAGCTTCTGAAGCATGGTGTCCATGCGCTCGGAGCCGAAGATGCGCATCAGGTCGTCTTCCAGGCTCAGATAGAACAGCGATGCGCCGGGATCGCCCTGGCGGCCCGAACGGCCGCGCAACTGATTGTCGATGCGCCGGCTTTCGTGGCGCTCGGTGCCCATGATCATGACCCCGCCGGCCTCGAGCACGACCTCGCGCGCCGCCGCGACCTCCTCGCGGATTTGTTCGATTTTCTTGGCGCGCTTGGCCTCGTCCGCGATTTCGGCGGCTTCGTTCTGGACGCGCATGTCGAAGTTGCCGCCCAACTGAATGTCGGTGCCGCGGCCGGCCATGTTGGTGGCGATGGTGATTGCGCCCGGCGCGCCGGCCTGGGCGATGATGAAGGCCTCCTGCTCGTGGTAGCGGGCATTCAACACCTTATGCGGCACCTTGCGCTTCTTGAGCAGGTCGGCCAGCACCTCCGACTTCTCGATCGACACCGTGCCGACCAGGATCGGCTGCTTGCGCGCGTGGCATTCCTCGATGGTATCGAGGATCGCGTTCAACTTTTCCTTGGCGGTGCGGTAGACCTCATCGTCGTTGTCGATGCGGATACACGGCAGGTTGGTCGGGATCTCGATAACTTCGAGACTGTAGATGTCCAATAGCTCGGACGCCTCGGTCATGGCGGTGCCGGTCATGCCGGCGAGCTTGGGATAGAGCCTGAAGTAGTTCTGGAAGGTGATCGAGGCCAGCGTCTGGTTCTCCTGCTGGATCGACACGCCCTCCTTGGCTTCGAGCGCCTGATGCTGGCCGTCCGAGTAGCGCCGGCCCTCCATCATGCGGCCGGTAAACTCGTCGATGATGATGACCTTGTCGTCCTTGACGATATAGTCGGTATCGCGCGCGAATAGCTGGTGCGCGCGCAGCGCCTGGTTGACGTGGTGCAACAGGTTGACGTTCTCGATGTCGTAAAGCGAGCCCTCGCCGAGCAACTCGACCTCGCGCATTAATTCTTCGATGTGTTCGGTGCCGGTTTCGGTGAGGGTGACGCTGCGCGCCTTCTCGTCCTTCTCGTAGTCGTCTTCCACGAGCTTGGGAATCACCGCATCGGCTTTGATATACATCTCCGAGGAGTCCTCGGTCGGCCCGGAGATGATGAGCGGCGTGCGCGCCTCGTCGATCAGAATCGAGTCGACCTCGTCGACGATGGCGAAATTGAAATCGCGCTGCACCATGTCCGAAAGTTGGAATTTCATGTTGTCGCGCAGATAGTCGAAACCGAGTTCGTTGTTGGTGCCGTAGGTCACGTCGCAGCCATAGGCCGCGCGCCGCCCGGCGTCGTCCAGCCCGTGCACGATGCAGCCGACGGTCAAGCCCAGGAACTCGTAAATCTGGCCCATCCACTCGGCGTCGCGTTGGGCCAGGTAGTCGTTGACCGTGACCACGTGCACACCCTTTCCGGCGAGCGCGTTGAGATAGACCGGCAGCGTCGCCACCAAGGTCTTGCCCTCGCCGGTCTTCATCTCGGAGATCATGCCCTGGTGCAGCACCATGCCGCCCATCAGCTGGACATCGAAATGGCGCTGGCCGAGGGTGCGCTTGGCCGCCTCGCGCACGGTGGCGAAAGCCTCGACCAGGATGTCGTCCAAGCTCTCGCCGGTATTCAGGCGCTCTCGGAAGGCATCGGATCGGGCGCGCAGGGCCGCGTCGTCGAGAGCCTCGAGCTCCGGCTCGATCGCGTTGATCGCCGCGACGTCGGGCTCCAGGCCCTTGAGAAACCGTTCGTTGGCCGAACCGAACAGTCGCTTGGCAAGCGCGCCTAACATACAGGACCTCGAGCTGGGAATGAGGGCGGAAATCGCCGATTATTGTGTGGTGAGACATAGGCTTCCGAGGGGTTCCTGTCAACGTCCGCCCGGTGCCGGCGGGCCGGATTTCAGCGCGTTCCGGTGTCTCGGGGCGCTTGTCCCGCCGGATGCGGCGTGCATGATGGAAATCCGGGGCGGACCCGGGAAAAGGGGGGAGTTTTTAGGGATGACACGCGCGCGCCCCGCCGTCGCGGCGGCCCTTGCCGTGGTTCTTGTCGTGGCTCTGGTCGCGCTCCCGTCCGGCCGGCCGGGCACTTGGGCCCAGCAATCGGATGATGCGGCACCCGAAGCGGCTCCGGCTCCCCCGGCGACCGAGCGATTGGGCGCGGCGCTTGATGAAATCGGCAAGGAAAACCCGCTGCTCGCCCGGGTCAACGGCAAGGAGATCCGCTGGGCCGATATCGAGAAATCGGCCCAGAACCTGCCCGAGGATATCCGGTCCCAGCTCGAGACCATCTTCCCGGCGCTGTTGCAGCGCTTGATCGACGTGGAGCTCCTGGTCTGGGCGGCGCGCGAGGACGGCCTGGCGGAGGACCCGGAGGTCCGGCGGCTGGTCGCCGATTACGAGGATAGGTTGCTCAGCGATACCCTGATCCGGCGCCAGGCCGTGGACCGGGTGACCGAGGACATGCTGCGGGCGCGCTACGATGCCCATGTCGAAGGGCTGGCCGCGCGCAACGAAGTAAGGGCCCGTCATATCCTGCTCGATAGCGAGACGCGGGCGCGGGATGTTATCGCGGCCCTGGACGCGGGCGCCGATTTCGCCGAACTGGCGCGCGAACGCTCCTTGGGGCCGACCGCGGAACAGGGCGGCGATCTGAACTACTTCACCCGGGACAACATGGATCCGGCTTTCGCCGAGGCGGCCTTCGCCCTGGAGGTCGGCCAATACAGCCAAGACCCGGTGCGGACCGAGTTCGGTTGGCACGTGATCGCGGTCGAGGACCGGCGCGCGGAAGCGGCCGCTTCGTTCGAGGATATGGAGGCCGAATTGCGGGACGCGGCCATTCGCGATTTGCTGGACGAGCTTTTGCGCGACCTGCGCGGGCGCGCCGAGATCGAGTACCCCGAGGTCCGGGAGGCACGCTAATCCTTGTGCCGGATGCGCGCGCATGCATGATGCGCGCGGGAGAGAACCAAACGGCGAACCGCCGCCTTGGGCGGGCGCCGGCCGCCCGGAACGAGGAGAGAATTCATGGCATTCCGCCACTTATACCGGGCCGCCCTGGCGCTTGCGCTGGCTGCCTATCCGATGACCCTGGCCGCCCAACAGGAAGGCGGCACGGAAGACAGGGTCGTGGCCCGCGTCAATGGCGAGGAGGTCCGCCAGTCCGACGTGATGGCGATGGCGCGCACGCTGCCCGCTGAGTATCAGGCCCAGCTGATGGCGATCTATCCCATGCTGGTGCAGCGCCTGGTCGATTTCAAGCTGGCCGGCAAGGCCGGCCGCGACGCCGGGCTGGCCGCCGACGACCGGGTCAAGGCATTCGTCGCCAAGGCCGAGGAGCAGGCGGTCCGCGAGCTCTATCTGGAGCGCGAGATCGAGGCGCGGATCAACGATGAATTGATCCAGGAAGCCTACCAGGTTCACTTGGCGGACAATCCGCCGGCCGAGGAACTCCACGCCCGCCACATCCTGGTCGAGACCGAGGAGGAAGCGCGCGAGGTGATCGGCCTGCTCGATGGCGGCGCCGATTTCGCCGAACTGGCCAAGGAGCGTTCGACCGGGCCTTCGGGACCGAAAGGCGGCGATCTGGGCTACTTCACCGCGGATCAGATGGTGCCCGAGTTTTCCGAAGCCGCCGCCGCGCTGGAGCCGGGCAGCTATACCAAAGAGCCGGCCAAGACCCAGTTCGGCTGGCACGTGATCAAGCTCGAGGACCGCCGTACCGCCGCGCCGCCGCCGTTCGAAGAGATCGAGCAGCAGCTCCGCGAGCAGGTCGCCCGGGAGACATTGGGAGTGGTGCTCAACGGCCTGCGCGACGGCGCGGAGATCGAGATCGTCCCCCAGAGCGCCGAGCCAACCGGCGCAGCCGCGCCGGCGCCCGCGGCGGTGCAATAAGGACCGGTCCTGGTACGAATGCGCTCATGGCTCCGCAGGTATCTCCCCTAGCGCCCGCGCGTTTCCCCGAGCTGCCGCCGCTCGCCGGGGTGCGCTTGGCCACGCGCGCCTGCGAGATTCACTACAAGGCGCGCAGCGACGTCTGCCTGATCGAACTGGCGAGCGGCACCTCGGCGGCCGGGGTGTTCACTCGCTCGCTGAGCGCCGGCGCGCCGGTGGAGTGGTGCCGAAAGGCGCTCAAGGGCCGCCGGGCGCGCGCGGTGGTGATCAATTCGGGCAACGCCAATGCCTTCACCGGCGCCGTCGGCCTCAAATCGGTCGCCAAGACCGTAGCCGCGACCGCGCGCGATCTCCGCTGCCGCAAGACCGAAGTCTTCGTTGCCTCGACTGGGGTGATCGGCGAACCGCTGCCCGACGCGCGGCTGATCGGCGCGCTCGGCGCGCTCAAGCGCGACCTGGCGCCTGAATCCTGGGCGCCGGCGGCGGGCGCGATCATGACCACCGATACCTTCCCCAAGGGCGCGACGCGCCAGGCCGAGATCGGCGGCCAGATCGTGACCCTCAACGGCATCGCCAAGGGCTCGGGCATGATCGCGCCGGACATGGCGACCATGCTGGCCTTCGTGTTCACCGACGCCAAGATTCCAGCCCGGACCTTGCAAGATCTGCTCGAGCCGGCCGCCGACCTTTCATTCAATTCGATCACCGTGGACGGCGACACCTCGACCAGCGACACGCTGATGGCGTTCGCGACCGGCCAGGCCAAGCATCGGCGGGTGGCCGGCGCCAAGGACCCGGTACTTAAGGGCTTCCGCGCCGCCCTCGAAGACCTGCTCCGCGACCTCGCCCAACAGGTGGTGCGCGACGGCGAGGGCGCGGAGAAGTTCGTCACCATCGAAGTTACCGGCGCCGCCTCGCGCCGCGCCGCCCGGCGCATTGGCCTGGCGATCGGCAACTCGCCCCTGGTCAAGACCGCGATCGCCGGCGAGGACGCCAACTGGGGCCGCATCGTCATGGCGGTCGGCAAGGCCGGCGAGAAGGCCGACCGCGATCGCCTGGCGATTAGCATCGGCGGCGTCGAGGTGGCGCGCCAGGGCCTGGTGGTGCCCGGTTACGACGAGGCGCCGGTCGCCCGCCACATGACCGGCCGGGAGATCGATATCTCGGTCGACGTCGGCGTCGGGCGCGGCCGCGCGACGGTGTGGACCTGCGACCTCACCCACGGCTACATCTCGATCAATGCCGATTACCGAAGCTGAGCCAGCCGAGTTCGATGCAGCCGGGAGCGGTTGCTGGAACCTAGGCGAGGCACCCGCGCGGGACGGCAAGCCGATCTTGTTGGTCGCCGCGGTGGCGCTGGTCGACATCGACGGCCGGGTGCTGATCGCGCGCCGCCCCGAGGGCAAACCGCTGGCCGGCCTGTGGGAGTTTCCGGGCGGCAAGCTGCACGGCGGCGAGACCCCGGAGGCGGCGCTGATCCGCGAGCTGCGGGAGGAGCTCGGCATCGATACCAAGGCCAGTTGCCTGACGCCGATCGCCTTCGCCTCCCACGCTTACGAAGATTTCCACCTGCTGATGCCGCTTTACGCCTGCCGCGTCTGGAAGGGGACGATCGCCGCCCGCGAGGGCCAAGAGCTGGCCTGGGTGCGCCCGGCGCGTCTCGCCGATTATCCCATGCCCCCCGCCGACACCCCGCTCATCCCCCTGCTGCGGGATTTGCTGTAGGTCCTTTTTCCGGACCGCGAGATAATCGGGGCGGCGGTCTCGCAAGCCCGAAAATCTATGCTAGATTCCGACCGTGGCGAAAAAGACTGTCAAGGTCCCGGTAAAGCGATCTGGAAAGGCGAAGCAGAGATGACCAAAGCCAAGGCCCGCGAACGCGCAAAGGCGAGGGCGAAACAGAAAGTCAAGAAGCGAGACCCCGACGCTGCCGGCGAACCCGGTCAAAAAGCCATTCCACCCGGGAAATTCGATCCCGGAACGGGTTCGATAAAAGGCCCGACCGTGAATGCCAACGTCAAGAATTTCGGCGGCGCGAGACGCGGCGCGGCGCGCTCGAAATAAGCCGCGCCATCGTGCATCCCTTTCAGGGACCGCCTCGGGGCGGCCGTGCGGATCGTGCGACTTGAAACCCGTCGTCTGGTGGTTCGGTCTTTCGCCACCGGCGATGTCCCAGACTATAGCGCGCTCGTCGCCGATCCCGAGGTGATGCAATACATTGGTGACGGATCGGCGGTCGATGCGGCGCAAGCCAGAGCGTACGTCGAAAATTGCATCGAGAACCAGCGAACCTTGGGTTTCGCGCGATATGCATTGGGGTTACGAAGCACCAATGAATTCATTGGAATCTGTGGATATG
This sequence comes from uncultured Acidimicrobiia bacterium, assembly GCA_964194965.1. GTDB lineage: Bacteria > Pseudomonadota > Alphaproteobacteria > Kiloniellales > J153 > JACZVL01. The sequence continues at coordinate 7,026 of CAXMQD010000134.1, forward strand.
CCCCGATCGACGACTACGTCGATTTCGGGTACCGGATCGCGCGCAGGTACTGGGGCAACGGCTACGTCAATGAGGCGGCGCAGGCGATTATTCGGTACGGATTCGAACGGCTCGGGTTCGAATCCATCGTTGCCATAGCCTATTCGGGAAACCAACGATCTATTCGAGTCATGGAAAAACTTGGGTTTGAATACGAACGTCCGGATATTTTGAACGGTCATGATGCCGTCCGGTATCGCATGCGCGGTCCGACATTCTCGCGCGCCAAATCTCGTTGAAATTGCCTCACGGCGATTGCATTGAAGTTCAGGGGCCGGGGGGCGAGGGGCCTACTTCGGCCGAGCCTTGTCGCCGGCGGGGCGTTCTTCGCTGCCGAGGGCATCGGCGAGGCGTGTGGTGGCGCTGCCGGGCTTGAGCGGCTTCGGCTGGCAGGGGTGCGGCGCCCAGCCGGTCAGGGTGACGATCTCGAAACTCGCGCGCAGGCGGCCATCGGCGCCGGCGAATTTCTCCGCGTAGATCGCCGCGGCGCGGGCGAGGGTAGCCCGGCGGGTGAATCCGCGGCGGCGGGCGTGGAGCGTGTTGCTCTCTCCCATGGCGCGCAGCTCGCGCATTAGCGCAAAGGCGTCGGGATAGCTCACCGCGATGCGGTCGGCGTCGGCCACCGGCAGCGCGAAGCCGGCGCGTTGCAAGAGCCCGCCGGAATCGCGCAGCTCCGCGAAAGGGGCGACCCGCGGGCTGGCGCCGCCTTCCTCGGCGAGTTCGGCCTCCATCAGGGCCGCGCGCAGTTCGGTGAGCGTCTGCCCCCCCAACAGCGCGCCCAGGAACAGGCCGTCGGGCTTGAGCGCGTGGCGGATCTGGATGAGCGCGCCGGGCAGGTCGTTGACCCAGTGCAGGCCGAGCACGCTGACGATCAGATCGAAGCATTCCGGCGCGAAGGGCAGCGCTTCTTCGTCGGCCGCGACGCTGGGCGCGCCGTTGGCCGCCGCCGCGCGGACCATGGCCGGGGACAAGTCGCACTGCACCAAGGTCTCGATGCCGCCGCGCCCCGCCAGTGCCCGCGCCAGGGTGCCGTCGTGGCAGCCCAGGTCGAGGGCCAGCGGGAACTTGCGGATCACGTCGTCGAGCCGGTCGGCCAGGCGCTCGGCGGCCTCGGCGAACAGGAAGTCGTGGGCGCGCAGGCCCGCCGCCGCCCGGTCGCGGCGCCGGCGCAGCAGCACCCGGTCGAAGACATTGATTTCCCCGGTCATGCCCCGACTATGGCGCAAGCGCCGGTTTCGTCAATATCGCGGCTCGTGGGGCCGGAATTTGACTCCGGCCCGGTCCCGAGACGAGACTTCGGTCATGATACCGCAATCCGACATCGTGCGCGGGCTTCGCGGCCTTTCCGGGCTGGCGCTGAACGCACTGTTGCCGCCGCGCTGCCTGGGCTGCGGGACCGTGGTGGCGCGGACCGCGGCGCTCTGCGCCGGCTGCTGGAAGGGCGTGCAGTACCTCGAGCCGCCGCTCTGCGCGCTGTGCGGCTTTCCGCTCGAGTACGATCTTGGGCCGGAGGCGCTGTGTGGCGCCTGCGTGCGCGAGCCGCCGCGCTTCGACCGGGCGCGCGCGGTGATGCGCTACGACGAGGGCAGCCGGGGCCTGGTGCTCGGCTTCAAGCATGCCGACCGCACCGAGGGCGCGGCCGCCTATGGCGCCTGGCTGGCCCGCGCCGGGGCCGAGCTCACCGCCGCGGCCGACCTGATCGTGCCGGTGCCGCTACACTGGATGCGGTTATTCACCCGGCGCTTCAACCAAGCCGCGCTGCTGGCCCAGGCATTGGGCCGCGAAACCGGCCTCCCGGTGGTGCCCGATTTGCTGCTGCGGCGGCGCTATACGCCGTCCCAGGGACGCCTCAGCGCGGCCCAGCGGCGCCGCAACGTGGCCGGGGCCTTCGCGGTCAAGGGCGCGCGCAAGGCGCTGCTCGCCGGCCGCCGGGTGCTGCTGGTCGACGACGTGCTGACCACCGGGGCGACGGCGGCGGCCTGCGCGAGAACCTTGCGCCGCGGCGGGGCCGGCGCGGTCGACGTGCTGGTGTTGGCCCGGGTGGTGCGCGGCCGGATGTAATCCGACCCGCGCTCTGTAAAATCGTGCGGCGCGACCCCAAGTGAAAACGCGGAACCAATTGCAATGGGGCCCCCGGCAGGCCCCCGGGGAGTGGCTTTGACGCGCATCGAGATCTATTCCAGCATGCTCTGCGGCTACAGCTACCGGGCTAAAAAGCTGATCGAGAGCAAGGGCGCCGCCTATGAGGAGATCGACGTGATGCTCAGCCCCGCGCGGCGCGCCGAGATGGTCGAACGCAGCGGCGGCCGCACTTCGGTGCCGCAAATCTTCGTCGACGGCCAGCACCTGGGCAACTGCGACGAGCTCTACGCGCTCGAGGCCGCGGGCAAGCTCGGGCCGATCCTGGAGGGCGCCGGGTGACCGGGCGCTTCACCGCGGCCTGCGTGCAGATCACGGCCGGCCAGGACCCGGCGGCAAATCTGGAGGTTGCCTCGGAACTGGTGCGCGAGGCGCGCGCCGCCGGCGCGGAGTTGATCGCGACGCCGGAAGTCTCCAACATGATGGGCCTGCGGCGGCGCGAGATGGCGGCGCTGGCGCGGCCCGAGGCCGAGGATGCCTCGGTCGCCGGCTATCGCGGCCTGGCGGCGGAGACCGGCGCCTGGCTGCTGGCCGGCTCGCTGGTGCTGCGCGCGGGTGTGGACAAGCTGGTCAACCGCTCGCTGCTGATCGATCCCAAGGGCGGGATCGCGGCGCGCTACGACAAGATCCACATGTTCGACGTCGAAATCCCGGACGGCCAGAGCTACCGCGAATCCCGCGCCTACCAAGGCGGCGGCCGCGCGGTCACCGCCGATTTGCCCTGGGGCCGGCTCGGCATGACGGTTTGCTACGACATGCGATTTCCACACCTCTACCGCGCGCTGGCCAAGGCCGGGGCCGCGTTCCTCTCGATTCCCGCCGCCTTCACCCGCTTCACCGGTGCGGCGCATTGGCACGTGCTGCTGCGCGCGCGGGCCATCGAGACCGGTTGCTACGTCATCGCGCCGGCGCAATGCGGCGAT
>CAXMQD010000135.1:0-4899 GCA_964194965.1 uncultured Acidimicrobiia bacterium
CCCTGCATGGAGCGCAAGCTCACCGCGATTCTGGCTGCCGACGTGGTCGGGTACAGCCGCCTCATGGAAATCGACGAGGCGGGAACTCTGGCCGCGCTCAAATCCCACCGCGCGGACCTGATCGATCCCGAGATTGCTAAATGGCGCGGCCGCATCGTCAAGCTCATGGGCGATGGCGCGCTCGTCGAATTCGCCAGCGTCGTCAACGCCGTGAGCTGTGCGCTGGCCATCCAAGAGGGCATAGCCGGCCGCAACGAAAGCCTGCCCGAGGACCGTCGCATCGCATTTCGCATCGGCGTGCATTTGGGCGATGTCATGATCGAGGGCGACGACATCTATGGTGATGGTGTCAACGTCGCGGCGCGCCTCGAAGGGCTTGCCGAGCCCGGTGGCATCTGCATTTCGCAACAAGCCTTCGACCAGGTTGAGACCAAACTGAACCTCGCGTACGAGGACCTGGGCGAGCAGCGGGTCAAGAATTTGGCCCGGCCGGTGCGCACCTATCGGCTGCGGTCCGGCGGCGAAGCGTCTCCCGAGCCGGTCGCCACCAAGCGGCGCGGTTTGAGCGAAAACCAGATCATCGGCTCCGCCGTCGTTGTCCTGTTCATTGTCGCGGGTCTCATGCTCGGCTGGTGGCAACCCTGGGTATCCGAAGAGGAACCGGCCTCGGTGGAACATATGGCCTTGCCCCTGCCGGACAAGCCTTCCATCGCCGTTCTGCCGTTCACCAACTTATCCAACGAACCAAGCGAGCAGTATTTCGCCGACGGCATGACCGAGGACCTGATTACCGATCTTTCCAAGGTCTCCGGCCTGTTCGTCATCGCCCGCAACTCGGTTTTCACATACAAGGGCCGGGCCGTGAAGATCCAGCAGGTGGCCGAGGAACTCGGCGTGCGTTACGTGCTCGAAGGCAGCGTACGCCGTGCCGGCGGTCAGGTGCGCATTAACGCTCAGCTCATCGACGCCACCACCGGCGGTCACCTTTGGGCGGAGCGCTATGACGGCACCCTCGATGACGTTTTCGCGCTGCAGGACGAGGTCTCGCGGAAGATCGTGTCGGCTCTGGCGGTCACGCTAACGCCGGACGAGCAGCAACGATCGAACCAGGCGCAAGCCAGTCCGGAAGCCTATGACCTGTTGTTGCGCGGCCTCGAGCGGTTTCGGCGTTTCACGCGCGAGGCCAATGTCGAGGCACGGGAGTACTTCGAGCGCGCCGTCGAGGTCGACCCGGACTTCGCGCGCGCCCATGCGGATATCGCCTTGACCCACGCAGAAGACATATTCCATGGCTGGAGCGAGTCACCGGAACGATCGTCTCGGCTCGCGTTGGAAAAGGCGCAATATGCCTTGACGCTGGATGACAACAGCCGGGTCGCCCACTTTGCCCTCGCCTTCACCTACCTAAACATGATGCGGTATGACGAAGCGCTTGCCGCAAACCAGCGAGTGTTGGAACTAAATCCCAATCACGCCGAGGGCCATGCTCAGCGAGGCCTGATCCTGAGTCATGTCGGTCGGCCCGCGGAAGCTCTCGAGGCCATCCGGATTGCCATGCGCCTCGACCCTCGGCATCCATTTTTCTACGTGTGGATTCTGGGCCAAGCTCAGTTTCTGTTGAAGCAAACCGAAGAAGCCATCGCGCAGTTCGAGAAGTCGATCGAGAGCAACCCCGACTTTGCGATCGGCCACTTGATGCTCGCTTCGGCTTACGCCCATGTGGGCAGGATCGAAGACGCGCAATGGGAGGCGGAGGAAATCCTCGTCCTGCTGCCCGACTTCACGTTAACGGCCGAGCGCGAAAAGGCCGCGTACAAGGACCCCGCGCATCTGGAGTATTACCTGGAGGGATTGCGCAAGGCGGGCTTGCCGGAATAACTGAATAGAGTCCGCTACAGTCGACAAACACTCGTGGCGCGCAGCGCGAGGACCGCGCCGGCGAGGGCATCCCAACCGGAACAGTGTCCGATGCGATCGATGGCGGTGAGTCGCGCGGGCAATAGGTCCGTCTTTCCGATCACCAGGTCGTTCAGGATCGCGTGCAGCGCCGCGCCGCCGAGCCCGCGCGCGGCCGCCGCGAGGTGCGCGCGGCTGATGGCGTTGGTGCCGGTCTCGAGCGCGCCGCCGATTCCATGCCACAGTTTCTCGGCCAGATCGGGCCGGTCGAGCAGGTGCAGCGCCACCAAGGCGCCGCCCAAGAGATCGTCGCCCGAAGGAGTCAGGCCCGGGCCGAGCCCGACAAGGGCACGGAATTCGGACGCCGACGGGATCGCCCGATCGCCGTTCTCCGTCATGGCGCGAATCAGGAAGGCCGAGAGCGCCTCGGCGGGTTCCCGCGCCGCCGCCGCGACCGCGGAGCGGGCCGCCGCTTCCGCGCGGGAGGGTAGCGCTAGAAAGCCAAGACCCTGTTCGGGCAGGCGCGCCGGCAACAGGGCGTCGAGCGCCGATAGGCCGGCGCCTAGGCTGGCCGGGCTCCAGGGACCGGGCGGTGGCGGCGTCCAGAGCGTGGCTTCGGCAACGGATATGGCGAGGTGGGGCGGCAGGTGCAGTTCATGGGGACCGGCCAGCACCGCCGTGCCCTCGCGCAGTCCCGCCGCGCGCCAGTCCCGGGGCGCCGACCGGCAGCGCAGATTGAGCGGTCCGGCGCCGAGGCCCGGCGGTCCGACGCAGACCTCGGTCCCGGCGAGTGAGGCATAGAAGCTGCGCGCGAAGACCGCGCCGACCCGGCCCCGTTGTCCCGGTTGCAAGGCCTGCCGCGCCAGGCAGCCGATCTCGAAGGCCACGAGAGTCCGGGTTGCCCGGCCGAGCGCCTCAGCCCCGGGCGCTTCGACTCGGAGCACCTCAACCATCATCCGCCACGATATGCGTGCCGGTCTCGCCGGTAAGCGCGGCCACGGCCTGTTCCATGTGGCCGATGATCACGCGTTCGCCGCCGCCTTCGAGAAAGCGCACCGCCGCTTCGATCTTCGGGCCCATGCTGCCGGGCGGGAAGTGGCCTTCGGCGTGCAGCGCCTTGATCTCGCGCAGGCTCACCCGGTCCAACTCCCGCTGCTCCGGCGTGCCGAAGTGGATCGCCACCTTGGGCACCGCGGTCAGAATCATCATTTCCGCGATGCCGAGCACGTTGGCCATGTGCGCCGAAGTCAAGTCCTTGTCGATCACGGCGTGCACGCCGTGGCGCACCCCCTTGGGCCCGCGCACCACCGGGATGCCGCCGCCGCCGCCGGCGATCACCACCGTACCGCGGCGCGCCAGCACCTGAATCAACGAGATGTCGACGATGTGTCGCGGCTTGGGCGAGGGCACCACGTGGCGCCAGCCGCGCCCGGCGTCCTCGGCCATGAGCCAGTCGAGTTCGCGCCCCAGTGCCTTGGCCTCCTGCTCGGAGAAGAACGGGCCGATCGGCTTGGTCGCATTCTCGAAAGCCGGGTCGTCGGGGTCGACCTCGACCTGGGTCAAGAGGCAGACCACGTGGCGGCGGCTGTCGGCCTCGCGCAGGGTGTTCTCCATGGCCTGCATGAGCAGGTAGGCGATGCCGCCCTGGCTATGGGCGACACAGATATCCAGCGACATCGGCGCGATGCGATCGCGGGTCAGGGCTTGGCGCATCAGGATTTTGCCGACCACCGGTCCGTTGCCGTGGGTGATCACCAGCTCGTTGTCCAACAGCGCCAGCGGCAGCAGCGCGCGCGCCGTGTCGATGGCGATCTCCTTCTGCTCCGCGGAGGTGCCGCGGATGTTTTCCGGATGGGTGGCGTTGCCGCCGATGGCGACCAGGAGCCGCTGTGGAATTTCGCCAAGTGTGCGCATGGCTGATTCCTCCTCGGTATTACCTAGGTCCGGTTGAGAGCGCGCAGGCCAACGCGGCGGCCTGGGCGTTGGACGGCGCGACCAGGACCCCGGCCCGCTCCAGCTTGGCGACCTGGGCCGCCCGTGGTTGCGGGTCGTCCTCGGTGCCGGTGACCGAGGCGACGATGACCGGCCCCCCGGCCGGCCGGCCTTCGAGCTGTTGCGCCAAGTGCCCGGCGGGATCGCCGTGGGCGCCGAACCCCAGCACCAGGTCGAGCAGCACCACCGCGACGTTCGCATCGGCGAGCGCGTCTTGGAGCGCCCGGTCGCGCACCGAGGGGTCGATCATGGGATGGGGCCGGCCACGGGTGTATTCGTCGGCGCCCAGGTCGATCATGGGATGTCCGGCGTTCGCCTCATCCAAACCCGGCACCCCGGGAATTGGCGCGTTGGAGGCGACCGGCTCGCCGGCTTCGCGGAACACCACCTGGGCTTCGGCCGAAAGCGTGCCGCCGGAAAACAGGCCCACGGTGCCGCCCCCGCGCCGCGCTTGAGACCCGCCGCTCGCGTCGAAGTCAACGCCGATTTCCCGGCCACCGAGGGCAGATTCCGCGGCCGCTTTCAGGGTCGTCGCCAGGGTTGCATTCTTCGGCAGCGCAAGTTCATCCGCACCGATGAAGCAGACGGTGAAGGTCTTGTCGCTGGCGCCGATGCGTTCCACGACCCGGGCGGCGACCTGGGGCGAGGGGGTTTTCGAGACCAGCACGACGTGCGCCGTCTCGGGATCGGCGTCGAGCGCATCCAGCGCCATCAAAGTGGTGATGCCGCCGACCGCCTCGCTCAGGTCGCGGCCGCCGACTCCGATAGCCTGGGAGATGCCGCCGCCGCCCTGGGCAATCAAGCAGGAGATCTCCTGCATCCCGGTGCCGGACGCGCCGATGAGGCCGATATTGCCGCGCGGCACTTTGTTGGCGAAGGCAAGCGGCACGCCATTGATGATGGCGGTTCCGCAATCCGGTCCCATGAGCAAGCGTCCCGCCTCGCGGGCTTCGGACTTAAGCGCCACCTCGTCCGCCACGGCGACGTTGTCGCTGAATATCATCACGTGCA
>CAXMQD010000136.1:0-3617 GCA_964194965.1 uncultured Acidimicrobiia bacterium
TCGGCGCGACGCTGGTTGCGCGCTCCGCCGATAACCAACCCCAGGGCAGCGTCAATCTGGTCTTTCCCGCGACCCGCGCCGGCGGGCAAGCCCGCGCCGAGCGCATCCACGGCGCCACCGGCCTGCTCAGGACCGCCCGCGACTCCCGCGCCGGCCTGAAACCGCTCTGCCCAAGTCTGCGTTACAGCCTGACCTATTACTGAAAATCGGCGCGCTAATCTCGTTGCCATTTGGCTAGGAACACCAGCGGCAGCGCGATCAGTGCGATTGCCGCGAAGGCGAGGAAGGAGTTGAGGTAGCCGATCATGGTCGCCTGGCGCAGTGCCTCGGCGCCCAGCGCCATGAGCTCCGGGGTGCTCTCCGTACTCCAGGCGCCGCTGACCCAGGGCAGGCGCAGATTCTCGTTGTACGGCGAGATATTCTCGGCCATGCCGGCGTAGCTGACCTTGGTGGTGCGGATAACCAGGGCGATGCTGACAGAGATGAAAATGCTGCTGCCCAGGTTGCGCAACAGATGGAAGAAGGCAGTGCCGTCGGCGCGCTCCGCCGGTGCCAAGGTCGAGAGCGTGATGACCGAAAGCGGCACCCACATCAGGCCCACCCCCAGGCCCTGGACCGCCGTGGTCCAGAGTACGCCCCAGGTAGTCAGGTTGATGTCGAACTGGGCCATGGCCCAGCCCGCGTAGGCCTGCAGGATCAATCCGACCGCGAGTGGAATGCGCGGGTCCAGTCGCGAGGCGAAGATCATAAACGCGAAGCCGACCAAGGTGCCGAAGCCGCGCGCCGAGAGCACCAGGCCGATGACCGTATCCGGGTAGCCGCGCAGGTTCTGCAACAACGTCGGCAGTAGCGTTATCGGGGTGAAATTGAGCATGCCGAAGATCAGTGCGATCACCAGCCCGACGGCGAAGTTGCGGTTGCGCAGCATCTTCGGATTGAAGAACGGCTTTTCTGCGGTCAGGCTGTGGACCACGAAGACGTAGAAGGCGCCGAGCGCGAGTCCGGCCTCGATAATAATCTCGGCGGAGTCGAACCAGTCGTGGCGCTCGCCGCGGTCGAGCATGAGCTGCAGTGCGGCGACCGCGACGGCGAGCGCGAGGAAGCCGATCCAATCGAGCCGCCTGCGCGCGACCCGGTGCTCGGCGATGAAGGCCCAGACGCAGAATAGCGAGATCAGCGCAAAGGGCACGATCATGAAAAACACCCAGCGCCAACTGTAGGCGTCGCTCAGATAGCCGCCCAGCGTGGGCGCCATGATCGGACCCAGGATGACGCCGACCCCGAAGATCGCGTTCACCGATCCGTGCTGCTCGCGCGGGTAGGTATCGAGCAGGATCGCCTGGGACAGCGGCACCAGCGGCGCACCGCAAGCGCCCTGAAGAATCCGGTAGAACACCAACTCCTCGACCGAGGTCGCGGTGCCGCACAACAGAGAGGCGATGGCGAAGCCGATCACCGCCCAGAGCATCAGCGGCCGGCGGCCGAGGCGGGCCGCCAACCAGCCGGACAGCGGCGTGACTACGGCGGTGGCGACGATGTTGAAGGTGACGACCCAGGCGATCTGGTCCTGGGTCGCCGACAGCGAGCCCTGCATCTTGGGCAGCGCCACGTTGGCGATGGTCACGGTCATGGCATAGAGCATGGTGACCATGGTCAGGGTGAACAGGATCAGGGACCGGCTCAACCGGGTCGAGGGGGCAGGGGCGGCGGCGGCTTCGGTGGCTGTCAAGGGAGGCTCTTCCGCGCTAGGCGGGGCGCTATAGGGGCGTGCGGCCGGTGGCCCAGGCGAGCGCCGAGCGCACCAACGGCGGCAGGTCGCGTTCGCGCCGGGTGTCGATCTCGACCCGGACGCTCATGCCGGCGCGCAGCGGGGGGTCGTCCGGCCGCCGCAGGATTTCCAGCCGAACCGCCACCCGCTGCACCACCTTGACCCAGTTGCCCGAGGCGTTCTGCGGCGGCAACAGCGCGAACTCGGCGCCGGTCGCCGGAGAGATGCTGACGACCCGGGCGCGCCAGGCATGGTTCGGATAGGCATCGACTTCGACCTTGGCTTCCTGGTTCTCGCGCACGTGGGTCAGGTCGGTCTCCTTGAGGTTGGCCTGGATCCATAGCGGGTCCGGGATAACGATGCTGAACACCGGCTTGCCCGCCTGGACGTACTCGCCGGCCTGGAGCGCGATGTTGGAAACGATACCGGCCTGCGGCGCCACCACCGTGGTGTGGTTGAGATCGAGTGCCGCACGATCGCGATCGGCCAGGGCTTCGAGCACTTTTGGGTGGCGTTTCGCCGGGATTTCGGCATCGCCGCCGAGTCTGGCCTTGACCCTGGCGATTTCCTGCTTGATCGCTTCGAGTTGCTGTTGGGCGACGCGGTGATCGCGTAGGGCCGCATCGAATTCGGCCTGAGTGGCGTGGCGCCGCCGCTTCAGGCCGTCGGTGCGCTCGAACTGGGCCTGGTAAAAGGTGACGTTGTGGCGGGCGACCCCGAGCTCGGCGGCCTTCTGGCGGTAAACCGCGCGCAAGGCCTCGACTTCGCTGTGCGCGATTTCGATTTCGGCTTCCTTGCGGGCCAGCGCGATACGGTAGCTCTCGGAATGGATCTGAAACAACACCGCGCCCGGCTCCACGATTTGGTTCTCTCGCACGCCGACGTAGCGGACCGGGCCCGAGATGTCCGCGCTGATCGCGATCGTTTCCATCTTGATGTAGGCGTTCTCGGTCGCGACGAAACGTCCCGAGGTCACGTAGTAGTAACCGCCCGCCGCCAACAGAACGATCGGCCCCAGCGCGAGCAGCATCAAGCGTGCCAAGCGGCGCCCCAGACGCCGGCCGCCGCCACGGGCCGGTCTGGGCCGGGCCGGTCTGGGCCGGGCCGGTTCTGGCGCATTATCCGACATCGAGGGCTCCAGGTTCCTGCTGCGCGAGTCCGCCGTTGTCGGCGGTCCGGGTTTCGGCCTCGCGCGTCGCCATGCTGCGCTTCATGGTCAGCAACAATTCCAGCAGCCGGCCGCGCTCGCCGGCCGAGAGGCCGGCCATGGCTTCTTCCTGGGTTTCGGCGGCGAGAACCTCCATCTGGTCGAGCACCGGCCGCGATTTGTCGGTCAGGAATAAGCGCCAGGCGCGGCGGTCGTCGGGATCGCGCCGCCGCTCGACCCAATCGGTGTGCTCAAGGCGGTCGATATGGCGGCCGAGCGTGATGTTTTCGACCTCTAGGATCTCCGCCAATCCCGATTGATTGATGCCCTGGCGCGGCGCCAGATGGGCCAAGACCCGCCATTGAGCGCGGGTTAGGCCGAGGGCGCGGGCGCGCCGGTCGAAGCGCACGCGAAGCAGGCGCGAGACGTCGTGCAAGAGGAATCCGACGTTGCTATCGGGATCGTCATTGAACATGCCGGCATATTAGGAAGCTTGATTATAATAAGCGAGCATTAAATAAGCGTCCTTCGCTCTTGCGACCGCCACGCGGTCATGCACCAACAAGCCGCGGAATCCCCGGCTCCGGGTAGCGAGTGCATCGCGAATATCAGGTGGCTATGCGGCCGCATTCGGCGGATGGTGCCGCAGTAGTGGGTCGCTGCGCCGGCCAGTGGATTTGATCATCCAGGCGGCCGGGGGGG
>CAXMQD010000137.1:0-4558 GCA_964194965.1 uncultured Acidimicrobiia bacterium
GAGATCGGCAAGCGTCGCCTTGGAGCCGGGCAGCACCACGAGATCGGCATCGCCGGGTAGTGCCGTGCCGGGGCGCACGAAGTCCACCGTGACATCGGGCTCGGCCATCAGCGGATCGAGGTCATCGAAATTGGCGATCCGCGAGAGCACCGGTACCGCGACCTTGATCGCGCCGTTCCCGGCATTCTGGGCGCCGGGCGCGGGTGTCCCCTCGACCCCCAGCGCGTCCTCCGCCGGCAACGCCCGCGCTTCGGCGAAGTAGGGCACGACACCGAAGCAGGCGAGCCCGGTCTCGCGTTCGATCACCGCGAGCCCCTCGTCGAATAGGCTCACGTCGCCGCGGAACCTGTTGATGATGACGCCGGCGAGGCGCGCGCGCTCGGCCGCGGGCAACAGCGTCCAGGTGCCGACGATGGCGGCGATCACCCCGCCGCGGTCGATGTCGCCGATCAGCGCCACCGGCACGTCGGCGGCCTCGGCGAAACCCATGTTGGCGATGTCGCCGGACCGTAAGTTGACCTCGGCGGCGCTGCCCGCGCCCTCGACCAGCACCAGATCGGCGTCCGCGCTCAGGCGCGCGAAGCTGTCGAGCACGGCGGGCAACAGTTCGGCCTTGAGCGCCTGATAGTCGCGCGCGGCGGCGTTGCCGCGTACCTTGCCCTGGACCACCACCTGGGCGCCGACCTCGGTCTGGGGCTTGAGCAAAACCGGGTTCATGTGCACCGAGGGCGCGATGCCGCAAGCGCGCGCCTGCAAGGCCTGGGCGCGGCCGATCTCGCCGCCGTCGGCGGTGACGGCCGCGTTGTTCGACATGTTCTGCGGCTTGAACGGGCGCACGGTCAGGCCCCGGCGCGTGTAGGCGCGCGCCAGGCCCGCCGTCAGCAGCGACTTGCCGACGTCCGAGCCGGTGCCTTGCAGCATAAGCGCCGCGGGTTTCATAAAAACGCCTGCTCCTAGTGATCCGCCCCCGTTCGCTGGGCCGGTTCGAATGTTCCTGCCGGTTATCCTAATTCGACATCAATTCATAAACCCGGATGCTCGATATGTACGGATTGCTTTGTGCCATCTTCTCAGCTTCATCGAGGCTGTCGGCGCGCATGACCATGAAGCCGGTCATGGATTCAAGACCGAGCGGCAAATCCTTGGTTCCGGCTTTCGAGATTTCTCGACCGCCACTTAAATGGCCCATGTCGATAATATTGTCCTTAATCGACTCGAACCACGCGCCCCAGGCCGCCATAATTTCCGGCGTGGGTTTTTCAAACCCGTAGGTCAAAAAAACAAATTTCTTCAATGCTCACTCCTTCTGGCTTCACGTCTTGGTGGTGAAAATTCAACGACCGGCGCCGGGACCCTTTTTGTTGGAAACACAGACCTAGAACTCGATGCCTTTTTGCGCCTTCACGCCCTGCTCGCGGAAGGGGTGCTTGACGAGCGTCATCTCGGTCACCAGGTCGGCGGCCTCGATCAGTTCCGGTTTGGCGTTGCGGCCGGTGACCACCACGTGCAGATCGCGCGGCCGGTTGACAAGCGCCGCCACCACCTCGTCGAGCGCCAGGTAGTCGTAGCGCAACACGATGTTTAGTTCGTCGAGCACCAGCATGTCGTAGCGCGGGTCCGGCCCACGGCTGGCCTCGATCATCTCCTGAGCGGCGGCCCAGCCGGCCTCGGCGGCGGCGATGTCCCGGGCCCGGTCCTGGGTCTCCCAGGTAAAGCCCTCGCCGACCACGCGCATATCGACCCGATCGCCGAAGCCCTCGAGCAGCGGCCGCTCGCCGGTCGTCCAGGCGCCCTTGACGAACTGCACCACGCCGACCCGCATGCCGTTGCCGAGCGCCCGCAGCGCCAACCCAAAGGCAGCCGTCGACTTGCCCTTGCCAGTGCCGGTATGGACGATCAGCAGGCCCTTCTCGACGGTCTTGGCGGCGACCTTCTTGTCGTGCGCCACCTTGCGCTTGCGCGCCTTCTCGTTGGCGCGGCTGTTGGCATCGTCGTCGGTCTCGGTCATCGGGCTTCCTCCAGGGTGGCGCCGGCGAGATCGTCGAGGCGCAGGCGCGTGGTATTGGCGCGCGGCCGCCACAGGCCGCGATCTTGGGCCTCGGCCAGGCGCTGGGCCATCTCGGCGAGCGCCGCGGGATTGTTCTCGGACAGGAACTCGCGCACGGTGGGGTCTTCCAGGTAGGCCTCGAAGACCGCGTCGAAGTGATGGTCGCGAACCGCGCCGGTGGTGGCCGCGAAGGCGAACAGGTAGTCGACCGTGGCCGCCATCTCGAAGGCGCCCTTGTAGCCATGGCGCATGACGCCGGCGATCCACTTGGGGTTCACGACGCGGGCGCGCACCACGCGGCCGACCTCCTCCTCCAGGGTCCTTATCTTGGGGCTTTCGGGGCGCGAGTGGTCGTTGTGGTAGACCTGGGGCCGGGCGCCGGACAGGTGGCGCACGGCCGCGGTCAGGCCGCCCTCGAACTGGTAGTAGTCGTCGGAATCGAGCAGGTCGTGCTCGCGGTTGTCCTGGTTGTGGACCACCACCTCGACCGCCTCCAGGCGAGCCTCGAACAGCGCCTGTTCCGGCGCGCCGCCCGCGCCGTCCCCATAGGCGTAACCGCCCCAGGCCAAGTAGGCGCGCGCCAGGTCGGCCTCGGTCCGCCAGCCACGCTCGTCGATCAGCGCCTGCAGCCCGGCACCGTAAGCGCCCGGCTTGGAACCGAAGACCCGGTAGCCCGCGCGCCGCGCCGCCTCGGCCTCGTCCAGGCCCTGGGCCACCAGCGCCGCGGAATCCACCGCGACCCGCGCGGCCAGCGGGTTCATCGCCGGCGGCTCGTCGAGCGCCGCGACCGCGCGCGCCGCCGAATCGACCAAATCGATCTGGGCCGGAAAGGCGTCGCGGAAAAAACCGGAGACCCGGAGCGTCACGTCGATGCGCGGCCGGTCGAGCACGGATAGCGGCAGGATCTCGAAGCCGGTGACCCGACGCGAGGCGATCTCCCAGGTCGGCCGCACGCCCATCAGCGCCAGTGCCTGAGCGATGTCGTCGCCGCCCGTGCGCATGTTGGCCGTGCCCCAGGCGGTCAGCGCCAGCCGCTGCGGCCAGGCGCCGTGTTCCTGGCGGTGGCGGGCGAGCAGCAGGCTGGCCGACTTCCAGCCCAGGGTCCAGGCGGCGGGGGTCGGCACCACGCGGCTGTCGACCGAGTAGAAGTTGCGCCCGGTGGGCAACACGTCGAGGCGCCCGCGGGTCGGCGCGCCCGAGGGGCCGGGCGCGACGAAGCGGCCGTCGAGGCCGGTGAGCACGCCGGCGATCTCGGCCGGACCGCTGCCTTCGACCGCGGGCCGGACGTCGCTCGCGATGCGCTCAAGCACCGCGCGGGTCGCGGTCCAATCCGGGACCGGCGCGGCCTCCCCCGCCACCAGCGCACAGGCCAGGTTTTCCAGGCGCTCGACCGTGTCGCCGTTGCTGCGCCAAGGCGCGCCGCCGGTCAGCGCCTCGGGCCGGGGCCCGGTCCAGCGCGCGCCGAGTTCGCAGTCGAGCGGATCGAATTCGCGCAAATCCAGATCGGCGGCTAATGCGCGAATCAGCGAGGCGTCGCCGCCCTCGCCCTTGCCCCGCGGCAGCCGGGTCAGCGCCACCAGCAGGCCGGTCATCTGGCCGCCCTCGGGCGCCTGGCCGAAGATATGCAGGCCGTCGCGGATCTGCATCTCCTTGAGTTCGCAGAGGTAGTTGTCGAGCTTGCCGAGCGCGGTGTCCGGGTCGTCCCCGCCGGCGATGCCGCAGTCCACGTCCAGGCCGATGCGCCGGGTCAGTTCCAGGATATCCACGCGCAGGACCTTGAGCCGGCGCGGATCGACCCCGGCGGCCTCGTAGTACTCGTCGACCAGGAGTTCGAGCTCGGCCAGCGGCCCGTAGGACTCGGCGCGGGTCAGCGGCGGGGTCAGGTGGTCGACGATCACCGCCTGCGCGCGGCGCTTGGCCTGGGTGCCCTCGCCCGGATCGTTGACGATAAAGGGATAGAGGTGCGGCAGTGGCCCGAGCACCGCCTCGGGATAGCAGGCGGACGAGAGCGCCAGCGCCTTGCCCGGCAGCCACTCCAGATTGCCGTGCTTGCCCATGTGGATGACGGCGTGGACCTGGACCGCCTCGCGCAGCCAGGCGTAGAAGGCGATATAGCCGTGTGGCGGCACCAGCGCCGGATCGTGATAGGTCGCCCGGGGGTCGATGTGGTAACCGCGCGCCGGTTGCAAGGCGACCACCGCCTTGCCCAGGCGAAACGCCGGCATGGCGAAGGCGCCGCAGTCGAGGTCGCCGGGCAGAAAGAAGGGGTCTTCTTCCGGCGCGCCCCAGCGTTCGGTCACCGCCTGGCGCAATTCGGCGGGCAGCGTGGCGAAGAAGTGTTCGTAGTCGGCACGCGAGAAGGTCTCGGCGATCGTCCGGCCGGCGGTGGCGGCGTTGGTCGGTCCGGCGGCCAGGCGCGCGATCAATGCCGCGCCATCGGCGGGCAACTCTCCCAAGTCGTAGCCGGCCGCCGCCAGCGCGCGCAGCAGATTGTCGGCGCCGGCCGGGGTG
>CAXMQD010000138.1:0-3339 GCA_964194965.1 uncultured Acidimicrobiia bacterium
GCCAGCGCCTCGACGCGCCGCTTGAGCGGCCAGCGCGGCTGGATGCGCGCGCCGTAGGCGGCGCGCTGGGCCGTGGTTCGGGCGGCCACCAACTTGTCGAGCCCGCGCGCCCCGAAGGCCTCGGTCATGGCGTCGAGCAGCCCCAGGGTCAGCTCCGCGTGGCCATCGGGAAAGAACGGCTCGGCCGCCCCGGTCAGGCGCCACAGTTTGATCGGGCGGCCGCGCGGCCGGGCTTGTTGCTCGGCCACGACGATGCCTTCGGCTTCGAGTGCATAGAGATGCTGGCGCACGGCCATGGCGGTGACGCCCAGGTGGGTCGCCAGGTCGCGCGCCTGCTGCGGCCCGGCGCGTTTCAGGCGGTCGAGCAGCGCCCGGCGGCTGCCGCTCGGGGTGGTTCTGGTTTCCTTATTCTCTGTCATGATTATTTTATAAATGATAAGCTTTATAAAAGAAAGTCCGTTCTGTTATAATTTTGAGAGCAGAGGCTTTGGAGAACGGGAGGGCCGTGCCATGCCGCCTTCGGAAGTTACGGTTTCGGAAACACCGGCGCTAGAAACTGGTACCGGTTTCGTCGCCGTCGCCGATCTGGACAAACTGCGCGCGCGCCGGGTCATGGTCGTCAAGCACGGCAAGAAGCAGATCGCGCTCTTCGCTGCCGGCCCGGAGGTCTACGCCTGCAACAACCGCTGCCCCCACGAAGGCTATCCCTTGAGCGAGGGCACGTTGAGCGCGGGATCTCAAGGCCGGGGCTGCCTGTTGACCTGTAACTGGCACAATTGGAAGTTCGATCTGGAATCCGGCGAGACTCTGGTCGGCAGCGACAACCTGCGCCGCTATCCGGTGCGCCTGGAAGACGGCAAGGTCTGGCTCGATCTCGCTGATCCGCCGCCAGCGGCCCGCACCGAGGCCGCACTCGAGGGGCTACGCGCGGCCTTCGAGCGCCACGATCGGTTCCGGGAGTACGAACACATGACGCGCGAGCTGGTGCGTTTCATGAAGGCGGACGGGGACCCGCTCGAGGCGGTGCGTCAAGCCGTCCATTGGGCCCATGACCGGCTCGAGTTCGGCACCAGCCACGCGGTCGCCACGGCCGCCGACTGGCTGGATCTGCGCGACTGGAAGGCGGCCGGGGATCCGGTCGCAAATCTCGCGATTCTCACCGAGGTGATCGGCCATTTCGCCTGGGATTGCCTGCGCGAGCCGCGTTATCCCTATCCCGAGGGCCGGGCGCCCTACGCGCCCGCCGCCCTGGTGGCCGCCATCGAGGCGGAGGACGAGGCCGCGGCTCTCGCCCAGGTCCGCGGCGCGCTCGCCGCCGGGCTCGGTTTCGCTGAATTGGAGGCGCCGCTGGCGGAAGCGGCCCTGGCCCACTACGCCGATTTCGGCCATTCGGCGATCTTCGTGGTCAAGACCGGAGCGCTGATCGAACGCCTCGGCCCGGCGGTGGCGGAGCCGCTGTTGCTGGCCCTGGTGCGCTCGCTGACCTTCGCCTTTCGCGAGGACCTGATCCCGGAGTTCCGCGCCTTTGGTCCCGCGCTCGAAGCCTGGCCCGACGCGCCACAACGGTCGGGGCCGAAGCCGTCGGGGCCGCCGCCGCGCGCGGAGGATTTCGTCGGCCTGGCGATCCCGGCCGCGCTGGCGCGCGCGGGCGAATTCGCCGCCGATCCGAGCGCGCTGCACCGGGCGCTCCTGGGCGCGGCGGGCTGGCAGATGCTGCACTTCGACGCCGCGATGGCGGCGCGCAATGACCGGCCGGTGCAGGACAACGTGAACTGGCTCGATTTCACCCACGCCGTCACCTTCGGCAACGCGGTCGGGGCGCTCTGCGCGCGCCACCCTGGGCTGTGGCCGCGTGGGTTGCTGCAGATGGCCTGTTTCCTGGGCCGCAATGCGCCCTATGTCGATCCGGACCTCGATGTGGCCGACTGGCGGATCGACGGCGAGGCGGCCGCGTTCTTCGAGGCCGCGGCGGCGCGCTTGCTCGATCACGGCCAGCCCGAGTACATCCTCTCCGGCCACCTGCTCAAGACCTTCATGGCGGTGCGTGCGGAGACCGATTTGGAGGGTGGCGCGCTGACCCGGGAGGCGGGGCCCCGGGCCGACCTCCTGGCCGCGTTCAATCGCCTGCAGAACACAGCGATCAAACGCAAGTTCACTCTGCGCGGCGCCCGCCAGGCCCTCGACTTCGTCGCCCGCGAAGATTGAACATCCCCGTATAATATAGGGTCAATAAAGGGGGCTGTCCCCTATTTTTCGATGTTTAATATTATATTACAGTAAGTTACGGAGGGGCCGTCGGCCGGCGGGTTCACGCTTCGGCTTCGATGCGCTCCATGTCCTCGTCGGAGAAGCCGAAGTGGTGGCCAATTTCGTGGATCAGAACGTGGCGCACCACCTCGATCAGGTCGTCGCCGGACTCGCACCAATAGTCCAGGATCGGCCGCCGGTAGAGAAAAATCATGTCGACGTTCTCGGGCGCGTCGGTCACGCTGCGCCGCGCCATGTCGACGCCGGCGTAGAGGCCGAGCAAGTCAAAGGGCGACTCGCACTCCATCTCCTCCAGGATCTCGTCGTCCGGAAAATCCTCGACCTGGATCACCACGTCGCCGACGTGAATGCGGAGCTCGGCCGGGATGGTGGCGAAGGCCTCGCGCGCATAGGCCTCCATATCCGCCAGATCGGGCGGCATGGCGAATCGCGAGGTATCGTGAATGCGGGCCATGGGTCTCCTTGGCGGATCGGTTGCGGGCGCTGCCGCGCCGCTTGACCACGGACCACAGCCCGCCCAGTCTTGAAACCAGCGGTTAGTCACCATTTCCATAGCGCAAAAAAAGAGGGTTGGCCATGGTCGAGAAGCTGAACGCCGAGGCGCGCGCCCGGGCGCTGGCTGAATTGTCCGGCTGGTGCTCCGTCGAGGGCCGCGACGCGATCCAAAAGTCCTTCCGGTTCAAAGACTTCAACCAGGCTTGGGCGTTTATGTCGCGGGTCGCACCGGCGGCCGAGGCGATGAACCACCATCCGGAGTGGTCGAACGTCTATAATCGGGTCGAGATCGTCCTCACCACCCATGACTGCGGCGGCCTGTCCGAGCGCGACATCCAACTAGCCCAGAAGATCGAGGCGTTGGCGGGCGGACTCTAGCGCAAGGGGCGCGGGCCGGGGCGCGCTCCCCCGCCCGGCCCATTGTTCGATACCCAGGCTCCCCTACGGCTCGCCCAGCAGCCCCACCCGGCCACCCACGGGATCGTATGCTCATGGGTGGCCGGGTGGGGCTGCTGGGCGAGCGCCACAGCGCGAGCTTAAAACCGCGGGCCGGGGCGCGGGCCGGGGCGCGCTCCG
>CAXMQD010000139.1:0-14859 GCA_964194965.1 uncultured Acidimicrobiia bacterium
TCGAAATCGGCCATGGTGACCACGCGCTTGCCGCTGCGCGCGGCAATGAGCGCGGCCTCGTTGATCAGGTTGGCGAGATCGGCACCGGAGAATCCGGGGGTGCCGCGGGCGATAATCTTGGGCTCGACGTCGGGCGCCAGCGGAACCTTGCGCATGTGGACCTTGAGGATCTTCTCGCGGCCCAGCACGTCCGGGTTCGGCACCACGACTTGGCGGTCGAAGCGCCCGGGCCGCAGCAGCGCCGGGTCGAGCACGTCCGGGCGGTTGGTGGCCGCGATTAGGATCACGCCCTCGTTGGCCTCGAAACCATCCATCTCGACCAATAACTGGTTGAGGGTCTGCTCGCGCTCGTCGTTGCCGCCGCCGAGGCCGGCGCCGCGGTGGCGGCCGACCGCGTCGATCTCGTCGATGAAGATGATGCAGGGGGCGTTTTTCTTGCCTTGCTCAAACATGTCGCGCACGCGCGACGCGCCGACGCCGACAAACATCTCGACGAAATCGGAGCCGGAGATGGTGAAGAACGGCACGTTGGCCTCGCCGGCGATGGCGCGGGCCAGCAGGGTCTTGCCGGTGCCCGGTGGGCCGACCAAGAGCAGGCCCTTGGGGATCTTGCCGCCCAGGCGCTGGAATTTCTGCGGATCGCGCAGGAACTCGACCACCTCTTCGAGCTCGTCCTTGGCCTCGTCGATGCCGGCCACGTCTTCGAAAGTGACGCGTCCGCTCTTCTCGGTCAGCAAGCGCGCCTTGCTCTTGCCGAAGCCCATGGCCTTGCCGCCGCCGGACTGCATCTGGCGCATGAAGAAAATCCATACGCCGATCAGGAGCAGCATCGGGAACCAAGAGATCAGAATCGAGAACAGCGGGCTCACCTCTTCGGGCGGTGCCGCCTCGATGCGCACGCCGTTAGCGCGCAGAATCTCGACCAGGTTGGCTCCTTCCGGGACAAACGACTTGAACTCGCGGCCGTCGCGGAATCGGCCCTCGATTTCTTGACCGGCGATGGTCACCTCGAGCACCTGGCCGCTTTCGACCTGGTCGACGAAGTCGGAGAAGGCCAGCGGCTGCTGGGGGCCATGAGTGGCGCTGCCCTGGAATAAATTAAACAGGGCAAACAGCAGCAGCACGATTACGAGCCATAGCGCGGCATTACGGCTGAAATTCAAGTCCCGGAACCCTTTCTCAGTGCAGCCGCAGGGTGCGGCGCGGACCGGTTAGATAGGAAAATTGCGATGATTCGATTGGTCCTGCCCCTTAAGATAATGCGCTCTTCGGCCTAAGCAACGGTAAAGGTCGAACTGATTAGAGCATTCTTAGGGCGAAATTGGCAGCATTTCAGCACCGGGGCCGGCGAATCGGGCCGCCGGTAGCCTAATTGCGGCACCGCCAGCACGCCCCGCCGGTCGCTAAGCGCCGGCAAGGCGGCCCGCGCCGGGGCCGGAATCCGGGCCGCGGCCGCGGCTGGCACCGCCGCGCGGACCTCGGCCCAACCCGCCGCTGCTAAGGCTCCAAGGCCGAATTCGCCGATTTCACGGCGCCCCCGGGCCCGGCCCAGGGCAACATCGAAGCGACCGTCCCACAGCAACCGCTGCCCGGCATCGAGCCGGACCACCGGCAGATTGCGGGCCTCTCGCACCACCAGCAAACCATCCCGACGCGGCAGCACACGGCAACCGCCGAGGGTCGCGCCGGCGGTCAAACCAGACGAAATCCGGCCGTACAGCCGCTCCAGGGATTCCAGGCGCGGGCCATATTCGGCGCCCCCCACGGTGATCAGGACCCGGGCCAGGGCGCGCAATCCGAGCTCCCCGGGCGCCGCCACCAGAGGCGCCGGATCGACCCGGGCGAACCCGGCCCGGTCGAGGGTCACCGCACGCACCAGGATGCGGGCAAGCTCGCCCTCGAGGGCGGCCCGGGCGCGGCCCAGATGGCGGGCGGTGGCGGCGAGCCGGGCGGCGGTCAGGCCTTCAAGTGCGAGTCCGGGCAGCAATTGGCGCAACCGGGCCCGGGCCTGGGCCGGATCGCGGTTGGTCGGGTCCTCGATCCAGTCCAGCCCGCGCGCCCGCAGCGTCGCCTCCAGGCGCACCTTGGGCAGGCCGAGCAGCGGCCGCAACAGGCGCAGTCCCGGCAGTTCCACGATCGGCGCCATGGCGGCCAGTCCGTCCGGGCCGCTGCCCCGGCCCAGCCGCAGCAGGAAAGTCTCCGCCTGATCGTCGAGATGGTGACCCAGCGCCAGGTGCAGCAGCCCCCGACGCGCACAGCGGCGGCTCAGCAGATCGTAGCGGGCCCGGCGCGCCGCGGCGGAGATGTTGGCGCTGGGCTTGGCGCCGCGCCAGCGCAGGGTCTGATGCGCCAGACCGAGGGGTTCCAGCGTCCGCGCCACGAAGCGCGCCTCCGCAGCGGCCGCGGGGCGCAGGCCATGGTCGACTGTCAAAGCGGTGACATGGCCACCAAGCGGTCGCGCCCAATCCTGCAGCAACACGGCGAGCGCGAGGCTGTCGGCGCCGCCGGAAACGGCGGCCGCGATTCGGGGATTGGCCTCGAAGGGGCCAAGCGGCGCCATCAGGGCGACGAATTCCGCCGCGTCGATTGGCGCCGCCGGGAACGCCCCTGGGCCGCCGGTCACGGGCAGGACAGGCGCTGCCGCTCTTGTTTGGCGCGCTGCAAGATGGTGGCGGCGGCTTGGGGATAGCGCTTCAGCAGCTCCGCGAAGGTGCCACAGGCGTCGTTCTGGCTGCCGAGCGCGGACAGCGACATGCCCAGCTTGAGCAGGTTGTCCGGCGCCTTGCTGCTGTCCGGGTACTCTTGATAGGCCTCGGCGAAGGTAACTGCCGCCTGCTGGTAGTTCTGGCGCACATAGAAGGTTTCGCCCAGCCAGTATTTGGCGTTGCCGGCCAAGGGATCCTGCGGGTTCTGGTCGACGAAGCCGCGCAGCGCCAGCTCCGCCTCGCCGTAGTTGGCTTGGCTCAGCAGCCCGAAAGCGTAGTTGTACTGCTCCCGCGGGGTCTCGCCGACCAATTTATAGCCGGCCGCGGCCTCCTGGGTGCCGGGTTGGACCGTCGACTGGGAGGTATCCTGCTGGGTGACCGCGGTGCCGGGCGCCACCGGCTGGCTCTGAAGTGCCGCCAAATCCGATTTGCGGATGGTGCCGAGCACCTGGGGTTGCGACGCCGCGGCGGCCTGGTCGCCGGCACCAGGCGCCATGGCGGTCGGTGCCATCCCGCCCTGTTCGAACTGGCGCAGCCGCAAGTCGGTCTCCGCGGCCAGCCGCTCCAGGCGCTCGTTGATCTGTTGGCTGCGGTACACGGCCTCCTCGACCTGGCCGGTGAGCGTGCGCAGCTGGGCCTCGAACTGGGACAGGCGCAGATCGATGCGCGCTGCCGCGGTCGCGGTCATGGCGCTCGTTTCACCCGCGGTTGCGCCGGTTGCACCGGCCGCCGGCGCCGGCTCGCCCTTGAACACGTAACGTTGCAGCGTGTTCATGTCGCGTTGCAGGCGCTCGACGCGTAGGAGCAGACTCTCGACGTTGGCGTCCTGAGCGCGGGCGGTCGGGCCGACGGACAGCCCCGCTATCACCGCCAGGGCCGCGGCGACGCCGAGCGGCATCGCAATTCGCGAACGCCGGGGACGGGATCGGATGATTCGGCGAAACGGCGCGGTCATCGTTCAAGCTCCGCAATTAATAAGGGCGTGGCGCCACGCATAAGGCACGCACTTCTCTGACCATATTGCCATGTCTTGGCGAATATGTTTGTCAGAAATATGGCGCGCGGACCAGCCAAGAGAGATGGCGGCGCGCCACGCCGGTATCCTCTGGGCCGGCATCCCCCGGGAAAATCGCGCAAAAAAACGGGCCGGCCGGCCCGCTGCGTGTGACAGCGGACCGGGCCTAGCACCCGCTTCAAACAAAAGTATCCGGTTAGTTGACGACGAAAACGCCGCGGCGATTCTGCGCCCAGGCCTCCTCGGTCGACCCGAGGACCGCCGGCCGTTCCTTGCCATAGCTGATGTTACTCAACCGGTTGGGACCGATACCCAGTGCCACCAGGTAGTCGCGAATCGAGTTCGCACGCCGCTCGCCAAGTGCGAGGTTGTACTCGCGCGTACCGCGCTCGTCGGCGTGGCCTTCAAGGGTGAGGGTGGCCGCCGGATAATTGCTCATCCAGACCGCCAGCGCCTCGACTGTGGCGCGCGCCTCCGGCCGTAGATCGCTCTTGTCAAAGTCGTAGAACACGCGGTCGCCAACGTTGACCACCAGGTGTTCCTGCGAACCCGGGGTCGGCCCGGCGATCGAGACCGGCGCGGTCGTCGTCGAGGTTGTGGCTGAGGTGGTCGTGTCCGCCGCCATCTCAACATCTTCGGACGTTTCACAAGCCGCCAGCAGGAACGCGGCAGCGATCATGGTAATGAGCTGTAAGCGCATGGGATGCCTCTCAATAAGTCCCCGGATGATAGGTGAGGTAGGTTGACCTACCGGTGGTGATAACGAGGCCGCCCTTAAGAAAGGGATAACACCCGCACAACCAACTACCTGTTAGCCGAGATAAAAAATATACCGGCGCCACCCTAGGGAATCAAGGGGGACCACGCGGGATCGGAACCGTCGATCGGAGTCACGATCTCGCGCTCGTTGAACCCGGTAAGATCGATGGTGTGCAACTTGGAGCTGACCTTGCCCCGACTATCGGCCCGTCCCTGGCGGTAGAACGACAGCACGCGGCCGTTTGGCGCCCAAGTCGGGCCTTCAACCAGGAACCCCTTGGTCAGCATGCGCTCGCCGCTGCCATCGGGGCGCATGACGCCGATGAAGAACTCGCCCTGGTAGATTCGGGTGAAGGCGATCAGGTCGCCGCGCGGCGACCACACCGGTGTCGCATAGCGGCCCTTGTTGAAGGTGACGCGCCGGACATTTCGGCCGTCGGAGGACATGACGTAGAGCTGCTGGGAGCCGCCGCGGTCGGAATTGAATACGATCTCCGCACCATTGGGCGAGAACGACGGCGACGTGTCGATGGCTGGATGATTGGTCAGCCGCACCACCTTCCGGGTCCGCAGATCCATGGTGTAGATCTCGGTATTGCCCTGGCGCGCCAGGCTCATGATCACACTATTGCCGTCGGGCGAGAAGCGCGGCGAGAAGGTCATTCCGGGAAAATCTCCCAGGACCTCCTGCTGGCCGGTGTTCAGATTGAACAGATAGACCCGCGGTGCCTTGGAGACGTAGGAAAGGTAGGTAATCTCCTGAATCGTCGGTGAAAAACGCGGTGTCAGCACCAGCGAGCCACCGTCCGTCAGGAATCGGTGGTTGGCGCCGTCCTGATCCATGATCGCGAGCCGCTTGATCCGGCGGTTCTGCGGACCGCTCTCGGCGATGTAGACGATACGCGTGTCGAAATAGCCATCTTCGCCGGTCAGCCGCTTGTAGATCGCGTCGGTGATGATGTGGGCGACGCGGCGCCAATTAGCCGGGGTGGTGAAGTAGGCCAGCCCGGTCATTTGGGTCTCGGCGAAGACGTCCCAGAGCCGAAACTCGACACGCAGGCGCCCATCGGCCTGCACCTGGGTGCTGCCGCTGATCAGCGCCTGGGCGTTGATCAGGCGCCAATCGCCGAACCGCGGGCCCGCGCGCAAGGTATTGGTGTCCTGAATGAAAGCGCCTTTTTCGATCGGCCGGAACAGGCCGCTGCGCTCCAAATTGGCGGCGATAACGCCGGAAATATCGGCGCCGACCCTGGCCTCCTCGGCGGCCTCGCCGATAAAATCGGTGACCGCGATCGGCAACGGTTCGACGAAGCCGCTGGTGATGTCGATAATCAAATCGGCGCGCGCCGGCGCGGCGGCCAGGAGAACCGCAATGAACGCGAGCGCGAAGCGGTTCCAGCAAGCTTTTAGAGGTCTCATCATGTCTCCCATCATGTTCCGAACATGCGTCGCGGATCAAATCGTAATGTCATCTGCTTCCATACCTCGTATTTCGCAACCGGCAGACGGAACGGGCTGCACCGCGAGATGGCGCGCTTGGCGTTCTCCGCGGCGCTGCGGAAATAGCTGTCCTGGACCATTCGCACGACGTCCAGAACTTCCGCCTTGTTCACCGAGCCGTCCGGACGGAGCAACACCCGGATCTCGACCACGATATCCTCGGCGCCCCGGGCGCCGGGGTCGATGCGCCAGCAGCTTTGCAACTGCTCCTGGATCGCCCGCACCATGGCGTTCTGCTCGAACACGCTGACCTTGCGTTGGACCGGCCCCTTGGTATCGGCCTTTTTGGAGTCCTGTTTCTGTTGGGGTTGCTCGCGCAGGCGTTCGACGTTGCGCAGGATCGAGGTCAGCTGGTCCACCTTGGGCTCCTCCTGCTTCTTGTCGAGCTTGGCGAGCATGGCTGCGGAGATTTTCGGCCGCCGCTTGGGTTTGGGCGGCGGCTCGGCCACCTTTTCCAGCACCGGCTTGGCCTCCGGCACCGGCGCGACCATCTCCGGTTCGGGTTCGGGTTCGGGTTCGGGTTCGGGTTCGGGTTCGGGTTCGGGCTCGGGCTCGGGCTCGGGCTCGGGCTCGGGTTCGGGCTCGGGTTCAGGCTCTGGGGCAACCGGCTCGGGTACCGCCTTGGCCTGCTGCTGGGGCGGCTCGGGCACGGGTTCGACCTCTTCGGCGGCCTCCTCCGGCGCCGGTTCGGGCTCGGGCACCGGTTCCTCCTCCTCAAGCACGACCAACTCGACCGCGATCACGGTATCCGTGGGCGGATCGACGAAGGACGGCAGGCCGAATACAAACAGCGCGATCACACAGACGTGCAGCGCGGCCGACAGCACGACGCCGCCGCGCGCCGATCCCGACTGGAACCGGATCGCCTGCCAAATCTCAGGCCCGATTTTAGACAGTATCCCGCCGCCCATGATCGCGGCCGTGCCGCCTCCTATTCACTGGTCTTTTTCGCTTTCTTCTTGCGGTGTTGGCCCTTGGGTAGTTCGGTGATCAGCGCAACCCGAGTGAAACCGGCGATGTTGACCGTGCCCATGACCTCCATGACCCGGCCATAGTTAATGTCCTTGTCGCCGCGCAGATAGATTCGGGTATCCGCCTTGTTCTCGGTAATCGCCTTGAGCCGCGGCACCAGATTTTCGATCGCGACCTCGGTATCCTGGATGAACACCGCGCCCTCGGCGTTCACCGTAATGACCAAGGGTTCCTCGGATTCGGCAATCGACTTGGCCTTGGTCTTGGGCAAATTGACCGGCACGCCGACCGTGAGCAGCGGCGCCGTGACCATGAACACGATCAAAAGCACCAGCATGACGTCGACGAAGGGCGTGACGTTGATCTCGCTGACCGGCCGGTAGCTGGAGCGCCGGCGCCCGCCGCCTCCGTATCTGGACAGGAACTCAGCCGCCATGACCCCTACCTCTCATCGAGCTGGCGCGACATGATGGCACCAAACTCACCCGCGAAAGCCTCCAGCCGGCCGGCGTAGCGGCCGAGATCGCCGGACAACTTGTTGAAGCCGATTACCGCCGGGATCGCCGCGACCAGGCCAAGCGCGGTGGCGAACAGGGCCTCGGCGATGCCCGGCGCCACCACCACCAGGCTGGTATTCTCCGCGGCCGCGATCGAGGTGAAGGAGTTCATGATGCCCCAGACGGTCCCGAACAGCCCGATGAAGGGCGCCGACGAGCCAACCGAGGCGAGGAAGATCATGTGCCGTTCGAGCCGCTCCATTTCGCGCCCGAGCGTGATCTGCATGACCCGTTCGATGCGTTGCTGGAGGCTCGCCTTGGTCTCCGCGCTGCCGACGACGCGGTCGGCGGAACGGTGCCACTCCCGCATCGCCGAGACGAAAATCGAGGACATCGGGTCTTGCGGCTCGCGGTCGATGTCCTCATAGAGCTCGTCGAGCGAGCCGCCCGACCAGAACGCTTCCTCGAACCGCTCGGCGTAGCCCCTCAGGCGGCGCATCCGGATGACCTTCTCGAAGATCACCGCCCAGGTCCAGAACGAGGCGGCGATCAACAGCAGCAGGACCAGCTTGACCACGATATCGGCCTCGAGAAACAGGCCCCAGATGGTCATGTCGTAGTTGACCGAACCCCCGAGCGCGAGTGTGTCGACCACTTGGTTTTCCATGAACTAACCTTGCTCCCGAGGTTGGATAATGAGACTCAGCGCTTGACGCAGAGGCGCGGGGATTCGCGTCGGACGGCCGTTTTCGCGCAAGCAGGCGACCCGCACGTCGAGGCGCACCAGCTCCTCTGCGTCGCGCCAAATCGCCTGCACGCCGGAGACCGTGGCACCGACCAGTTCGGTGAACCGGGAGCGCACTTCGATTAGGTCGTCGAGACGCGCCGGCGCGCGGAAATCGACGGCGCAGTTGCGCACCGCGAAGGCCATGCCGTAACGCGTCGCCATTTCCGATTGGTTGATGCCCGCCAAACGCAGCATCTCGGTGCGCGCCCGTTCGGCGAACTTCAGGTAGTTGGCGTAATACACGATGCCGGCGGTATCGGTGTCTTCGTAGTAGACCCGGATCGGCAGGTGATGGATGCCGCCCTCGACGCGGCCGGACAGCGCGCTCACGGGCCCACCTCCGCCTCGTCGCCCGGCGCGGCCCCGTCCAGCAAATCGAACTGGGCCAGGCCGCGCGGCGCCTCGCGCCCCAAATAGCTGTAGCCGGACACGGTCAACGCGCGCCCGCGCGGCGTGCGCTGAAGCAGGCCTTGCTGGATCAGGTAGGGCTCGATCACCTCCTCGATCGAATCGCGCTGCTCCGAGAGCGCGGCCGCCAGGGTCTCGACCCCGACCGGGCCACCGCCATGGTGCTCGGCGATGATCGTCAGGTAGCGCCGGTCCATGGCGTCCAGGCCGCGCTCGTCCACGTCCAGGCGCCTCAGGGCCGCATCCGCGGCCGCGGCATCGATCGAGGCGGTCTCGGCGACCGCGGCGAAATCCCGGACCCGGCGCAGCAGCCGTCCGGCGACCCGCGGCGTGCCGCGCGCGCGCCGCGCGATCTCGCGCGCGCCGTCCTCGGTCATGACGACGTCGAGCAGGCGGGCGCCGCGGACCACGATCTCGCGCAGTTCGTCGGGTTCGTAGAACACCAGCCGGAACGGGATGCCGAAACGCTCGCGCAGCGGCGTGGTGATCAAGCCCGAGCGGGTGGTCGCGCCGATCAGGGTAAATGGCGGCAGGTCGATGCGCACCGAGCGCGCGGCCGGTCCCTCGCCGATGATCAGGTCGAGCTGGAAGTCCTCCATCGCCGGGTAGAGGATCTCCTCGACCGCCGCCGACAACCGGTGAATTTCGTCGATGAACAGCACGTCGCGCGGCTGCAGGTTGGTCAGGATCGCCGCCAGGTCGCCGGCGCGCGCGATCACCGGACCCGAGGTAGCGCGGAACCCGACCCCCATCTCGCGCGCCACGATTTGTGCGAGCGTGGTCTTGCCCAGGCCCGGGGGGCCATGCAGCAGCACGTGGTCGAGCGCCTCGCCGCGCGAACGCGCCGCCTGGACGAAGACACGCAAGTTCTCGCGCAATTGGCGCTGGCCGATGAACTCGGCGAGGGTGAGCGGCCGAAGCGAGGCCTCGGCGGCATCCGGTTCCGCGAAGTCGGGGGTCACGACGCGCGCCTCGGTCATGCGGAGAGTTCCTTGAGGCCGGCCTTGATGACCGCCTCGAGCGGCGCCTCGGCACCAAGCGACCGGGTTGCCTGGGCGACCGCGCCAAAGGCCTCGCTACGCTGATAGCCGAGATTGACCAGCGCCGATATAGCGTCTTCGGAGAGTGGCGCCGCCCCACCGTCAGTGGCTCCGCCGCCGTTACCCGCCGCTCCGCCAGCCAGCGCCGCGGCCGGGCCGAGCGCGAACTGGCCGGCCTTGTCCTTGAGCTCGGTCACGATACGCCCGGCCAGCTTGGGCCCGACGCCGTTGGCGCGGGCCACCGCGCGCTGGTCCTGGGCCGCGATCGCCTGGATCAAATCGTCCGGTGTCAAGACCGAGAGAATGGCCAGCGCCACGCGCGCGCCGACGCCCTGGACCGTGGACAGCAGGCGGAACCAGTCCCGCTCCGCGGCCTCGGGAAATCCGTAAAGGTGGATATGGTCCTCGCGCACGTGGGTTTCGATCCACAGCGAGACCGGCTCGCCCTGACCGGGCAGCGCGGCGAAGCCGCGGCCCGAGCAATGGACCACGTAGCCGACGCCGGAAACATCGATGATGACCCAGTCCGCACCCAAGGAATCCACCGACCCGCTCAGCTTGCCGATCATGTCCGCCCCCCCAATCCGGACCGGGCGGCGCGCGGCTCGGTCTCCCCTTGCGCCTCGGCCTCGGCCTGCGCCCCCGCCTGCGCCCCCGCCTGCGCCCCCGCCTCTGCCTCTGCCCAGCGCCGGCCGCTGGCGGCGGTATGGGCGTGGCAGATCGCGACCGCCAAGGCATCGGCGGCATCGGCGCCGTTGATGGTACAGGCGGGCAACAGGCGGCCGACCATCATGGCGACCTGCTCCTTCTTGGCGTGCCCGGTGCCGACCACGGCCTTCTTGACGATCATCGGCAGGTACTCCGTAACCGGCAGTCCGATCAGCGCCGGGGTCAGCAGCGCGATCCCGCGCGCCATGCCGAGTTTGATGGTCGAGGCCGGGTTCTTGTTGGCCAGGCTGGTCTCCACCGCGGCTTCGTCGGGCCCGTGCGCAGCCAGCACCGCCGCCAACGCCTCGTGCAATTGGACCAGGCGCTCGGCCAGCGACCGCGTCGGGTCCGAGGTCACGACGCCGTTGGCCAGGTGGCGGAGCCGGTTGCCCCCGGCCTCGATGACGCCCCATCCGGTGCGCCGCAGGCCCGGATCCAGTCCGATGACGCGCATGGTCCCCCGTTGGCTCTCGCTTCTCAAATTCCGCTCTCAATTCCCGTTCGTCGCAGTCGCCGCGCCACGCCAGCCTCAAGCCATCAGCCGGGCCATGACCTCATCGGCGATTTCGAAGTTGGCCGCCACTTGCTGCACATCGTCGTTGTCGTCGAGAACGTCGAGCAGCTTGAGCAGCGTCTCGGCATGCTTTTCCTCGACCATGATCGTGTTCTGCGGCTTCCAGGCAAGATGCGCCTCGCGCGGATCGCCGAAGCGCGCCGCCAAGGCGTCGCGCACGGTGTTGAATTGGTCCGGGTCGCAGATGATCTCGTGGCCGTCGCCGGCGCTTTCGACGTTGTCGGCACCGGCCTCGACCGCGGCCTCGAAGACCTCGTCCGCCGAGCCCACGCCGGCATCCAGCGCGATCAGGCCGACCCGATCGAACATGAACGATACCGCGTTGGTCTCGGCCAGGGCGCCGCCATGCCTGCCGAATGCCGCGCGCACCTCCGAGGCGGTGCGGTTGCGGTTGTCGGTCAGCGCCTCGACGATCAGCGCGACCCCGCCCGGGCCGTAGCCCTCGTAGCGGATCTCGTCATAGGTGGTGTCGTCCTCGCCGCCGGCGACCCGCTTGATCGCGCGGTCGATGTTGTCCTTGGGCATGTTGGCCGCCCGCCCCGCCGAGATCGCCGCGCGCAGGCGCGGATTTTTGTCAGGTTCGGGCAGGCCCGAGCGGGCGGCGACGGTGATCTCGCGGATCAGGCGCCCGAAAATCTTGGCGCGCTTTTTGTCCTGCGCGCCCTTGCGATACATGATGTTCTTGAATTGGGAATGGCCTGCCATAACGAGCCGATCCTAGATGTTGAGGCTATCGATGTGAAGTCTACCATATTTTGTGGCCAGGCACGCCATGAGCGGCCCGGGCCGCAACTGGACCCGCACCCGCTCCGAATCCAAGGGAATAGTCGGCCAATATGGCGATTTTGCGGCGCCTTCTACCAGCAATCGCCGACCTCCTGAAAGCCCCTATCCGAGCCGCCGGTCCCGGCCGGCCCCAAGCGCGCGATCGTTTCAAATCGAAGGGACGACAGGTAAACCGCCCTCAATCTCATAAAGTTAGGGCCCTATCGTCTTAGATCGCATCGATGCAAGACGGTAAGGCCCGAGCGAATTGGCGTGCCTCGCGTGCCAGGGTTAACTCGGTTTTTACCGCCCGTGCGCCATCATCAGAGCCGGCGCCACTGCAATCAGAGGACGGAACCCGAGATGTCGACGCCTAGTGATTTACCCGAGCTCACGGCCCCGCGAGATGCCGAAGACGAAGCGGCCGAAGCGGCCCGTTGTCTGGAGGAAGCGTCGCGGATGGTCCAGGAGTTCTCCGCCGCCGGCGGGCCCGGCGCTCTGAACGCGCTGCTGGTGGTCGCCAAGGGAGCCCCGGCCGAGGCCACCGCGCAGGCGCTGCACCTCGCCGGGATCGTGACCGCGCAGACCAAGACCTTGGACGACGAGGTCGCGCGCTTCTTATCCGAAACCCGGGAAAACTGAGCCGCCCGATTATTTCGGCGCCGCGTCCGGCCGGGTTGGCGTTAGCCGTCCGCCGACGCGCAGCGGCGCGATCTTCGTGGCCAGCCCGGTCTTGTCGTCGATTTCCACGTAGACACCGGACAGCGTGCCCTCGCCGCTCGCGACTTTGAGCCGCTCGGTCGGCAGCTTGCGCGTAAACCGCGCCAGCGGCGCCACCTTGTCCATGCCGATCACCGAATCGTAGTCGCCGCACATGCCGGCGTCGCTCTGGTAGGCGGTGCCGCCAGGCAGGATCATGGTATCCGCGGTCGGCACGTGGGTATGGGTGCCGACACAGAGGCTGGCGCGGCCGTCAACGAAATGGCCCATGGCCATCTTCTCGCTGGTCGCCTCGGCGTGGATGTCCACGACGATGGCCTGGACCGTGGCACCGAGCCGGTGCTTGGCGAGCGCGCGCTCGACGCAGGCGAAGGGGTCGCCGAGCGGGTCCATGAACAACCGCCCCATGACGTTGAGCACCAGCACCTTGCGGCCGCCCGGGACATCGAACACCGCCGCGCCCCGGCCCGGCGTCCCGTCCGGATAGTTCTGCGGGCGCAGCAGGCGCGGCTCGCGGTCGATGAAGCCGAGCGCCTCGCGCTGGTCCCAGCTATGGTTGCCGCCGCTGATCGCGTCGACGCCGGCGGCGAACAGCTCCTCGCAAATCTTCCCGGTGATCCCGTAACCGCCGGCGGCGTTCTCGCCGTTGGCGATCACGAAGTCGAGCGCCAGCTCTTCGCGCAGCCGGGGCAGCCGGCCGGTCACCGCCTCGCGACCGGCGCGGCCGACGATATCGCCACAAAACAACAGCTTCATGAAACGCCCATTCGTAGTGTGTCTGCCCCCACGCGGATCGTTTCCGCCTCGGTCACGATCCAGTCGACCGGCTGGTCGTGGCCGTCACGGGGCACATCGGCCACTTCCTGGGCCGCATAGGCGACCCCGACCGCGAGCGCGGTGGCCACATCCCTGAGCCGCGCCAAGCTGCGATCGAAGAAACCGCCGCCGTAGCCGAGCCGGTAGCCGGCGCGGTCGAACGCCAGCAGCGGCACGATCAGGAACTCCGGCGTCAGCTCCGGCTGGTTCTCGAGCGGCACCCGGGTGCCGAAGCCGGCCGGCTCCAGGGGATCCTCCGGACGCCAGGCGCGAAACACCAGGGCGCTGCCGGTTCCCGCGACCACCGGCAGCGCGATGGGGTGCCCGTCCTCGTGCAGGTGGATCATCAACGGCCGCGGATCGATCTCGCTGCTCATCGGCCAGTAGGCCGAGACCACGCAGCCCTCGGGAAAATCGATCGCCGCCAGGACCCGGTCGCAGAGTGCGTATCCGGCGGCCACCGGGTCCTCCGCGGCGGCCTCCGCGCGCACCAGCTTGGCCCCGGTCCTGGCCTGGCGTTTGCGCTCTTCGAGCGAGGAAGTCCCGGGCTCTGTCATTAGCAAGAACCTCACCGCGGCCACGGGCGGCGGCCCGGGCCATTTCAATGCTTGTGCTGTATCCGTGGCGAGGAAAGGCGAGCGATGCCACTAGAGCCGTTAGTCTGAGATCGTCCTCTGTGGCCTGCATAGCAGGTGGGCGCCATATACCGAGACCACGGCCCCGGCAGGGACAGCTCCCTAGAGAAAGCATGGCCCCGGGATGAAAGACCTGACGCACTCAGCAGC
The DNA here is from genome assembly GCA_964194965.1 of uncultured Acidimicrobiia bacterium. Classification (GTDB taxonomy): domain Bacteria; phylum Pseudomonadota; class Alphaproteobacteria; order Kiloniellales; family J153; genus JACZVL01. Next base: position 14,052 of record CAXMQD010000139.1, read on the forward strand.
ACCGCCCGCGACGATTCTAAGCCGCGGCGCCTTAATAACCCCTCTAGAGGCTCTATCTAAGCTGCCGCAAGCTGCGCGGCAATAGTTTCGATGCGTTGGGCGCAGGCTTCCAGGGCCGCCGCCGCGGCGCCATCCCCCGCACCGGTCCCCGCGCCGGTCCCCGCCTCGGCGCCGCCACCCGCCTTGAGCGCGTGGATATCCTTGTAGGCCTCGAACAGCTCGTCGGCGACCATCAGGCTGGCCATAACCAGAAGCCGACCCTCGCCGACCTGCCCGACCGACCCGACCAGATCCTGGATTCGTTCGTCGAGATGGCTGGCCAGCTTGCGCAAGTGCTCCTCCTGGCCTTCGTCGCACGTCACTTGATAGTTGCGTTCGTTTATTTGGAGCGAAATCTGAGGCATGGCCTAAGCCTCCAGGTTTGTTTTTAGGCGTTTGATGGTCTTGTCCAGGCGCGCCGCCACCGCGCCAGCCGCGTCCTGCAGCGCCGCGTTTTCCTGCCGCGCCGAATCGAGCGCCACGCGCAACTCCGTCTCGCCACCGCCATCCTCGGCGCGCGACTCCACCGCCTGTTCCAAACTGTCGAGAGCGGCTTGGAGCCGCTTCGTGGCCTGCTTCAACCGCGCCATTTCCACCTCCCTGTTGCCGTGGTTCCTATTGAAGCCACATGCCACGGCTTTCGCCTACCCTTTTGAACGTCAAGAACAATACGCGGGGCCGTGTTTGTCGGTCAACCGCCAGTGGCCAGGCGGCCAAATATCCGGCGCGCCGGAACCGTGGAGATTCGGTTGACGGCCCGGCCCGGCGG
>CAXMQD010000140.1:0-2988 GCA_964194965.1 uncultured Acidimicrobiia bacterium
GGGCATTCAGCCGCCCTCTAGCGCGCTGGCCTGCGCGCGCTAGAGGGCGGGAAATGTCGCGTTGACAATGCGGATTACACGCCGTTATCGTCGCGGCAACCAGGTTTTTCGCGTAAGCTTCCGGGGGCGGCGGCGCCATCGCATAGCCTGCGAGCCGACCGCCGCCGTCGTTCAGGTTTTGCCAGGATCTGGTTGCTATCCGGGCCGGTGGCCCGGGCGGCGCAATTATTTCGAGGATCGACGCATGCCCAGCGGGACTGTCAAGTGGTTCAACACAGTCAAGGGTTTCGGTTTCATCCAACCCGACGATGGTACAAAGGACGTCTTCGTCCACGTCTCGGCCGTGGACGCCGCCGGCCTTTCCGGGCTTCGCGAAGGGCAGAAGCTGGAATACGAACTGGTCCCCGATAATCGGGGCCGCAGCGCCGCCGGGAACCTGACCGCGGTCGACTAGGCTGCGTCCGCCGCGGCCGGGCCGCGGCGAGGTCATCCCGACGGACTCTCCACGACCGGATCCGCCGCCATACGGCTCCGCGGGTTTCGTGACTCGCGGCTGAATGCGCATGACCCCCCGGGCGCATTCTCTAGCGCTCCGGCCACGCGCGCCCTATCATGCGCGGCCAAGGACCGACAAACGATGGGGGGTATACATGCAGTTGCAGCTTTGCACCTGGGCCGAGGTCGAGGACCATCTCAAGAACAGCACCGGAATCATCGTGCCGATCGGCTCGACCGAGCAGCACGGGCCCAACGGCCTGATCGGTACCGACGCGCTGACCGCCGAACTCATCGCCCGGGGCATCGGCGAGGCGGCGGACGCGCTGGTCGCGCCCACGATCGCGGTCGGCATGGCCCAGCATCACATGGCCTTCACCGGCTCGATGACGCTCCGGCCCTCGACGTTGATCGCGGTGGTGCGCGATATGGTGCAGTCGCTGGCGCGCCACGGTTTCGACCGCATCTACTTCCTCAACGGCCACGGCGGCAATATCGCCACCGTGACCGCCGCCTTCTCGGAGATCTATGCCGAGGCCAGCCTGGCGCGCGACGGCGCCAACCAGGTCGGGCTGCGCTGCAAGCTCAAGAACTGGTACGAGACCCCGGGTATCAGGGCCCTGTCCAAGGAGCTATATGGCGCGTCCGAAGGCGGCCACGCGACCCCTTCGGAGGTCGCGGTCACCCAGTTCGCTTTCCCCGAGGCGATCAAGAAGGCCGCGATGGAGCCCCGGATCGCGCCCCGGGGGCCGATTTTGGACGCCGCCGACTACCGCCGCCGCTTCCCCGACGGGCGCATCGGCTCCGACCCCTCCCTCGCCACCCCGGAAGCCGGCAAGCGCCTCTACGAGGCCGCGGTCAAGGACCTAATCGAAGACTACCGGGCGTTCCTCAAGGCGGCGTAGGGGAGGGCGTGCCGCCGAGGCGTTCCGAATCTTCCACACGGCGTTTTATCTTTCGAATTTGCTCGACGCGCTGTTCGGCGATTCCCGGTTCCAGAGGGAGCCATCGCGTGCCGTCGAGGATGTCGACGTATCGCAACGTCTCGTTTTTGTTAATGTGAACAAGCCTCGGGTAGAATACGTACTCTTGGCCCACCAGGAGATGTAGTCCACACCCACCCATAACGAGATTGGTTGTGACAATGGGTTCGTTCGGGGCCGGGTCGCCTTTCAAGATTTCTTTGATTTCATACCAGCCTTGAACTACGTAGCGCACGCCGTCAGGGCCGCCACGGTGGTCGTCGGACAAGGCCGTTCGAACGACCAGGGCATGAAAGACCTCGTGCGCGGTTTTGAACAAATCCTCATCGGTCGGTTGATCAACCCTGCTGCAAGCGTAGGCGCCATTTACTGCTCCAAAGGAACTGAGTGCGAAAATGATGGCGGCGATCAGTCTGGCCACGACGATTCCTCCAACGCGCGCCTTATTTCTCGAATTTGCTCGATGCGCCGTTCAATGAATTCGGGGCGCACGGGCAATCCTCTCGTGCCGTCGAGGATATCGACATATCTTTTCCAGTCGATTGCGCCAAAGGGAACAAACGTCGTGTAGAACACATACTCTTGACCCGCCAAGAGATTTAGACCGCATCCGCCCAAAATATATTTGGTGGTGACCACGGGCTCGTTTGGGGCCGGGTCGCCTTTCAAGACTTCTTTGATTTCGTACTAGACTTCGACCAAAAGGCGCTCGCGTTGTATTTGCCGGAGTCTTTCATCAGACAGCGCAGTTCGAACGACCAAGGCATGAAAGACTTCGTCCGCGTACTTGAACAGATCCTCCTCGGTCGGCTCATCAATCCGGTCACACACATCAGCGCCATTCGCCGCGCCTACGGAGCCGAGCACGAGAATGGCGGCGGCGATCAGTCTGACCATGACAATGCTCCAAACTTATGGAGCAATGACACTGAGCGGAAAATATGAACGCATTAAGGCAGAAAATTCGCTCGCTGCCTTCGAATGGCCACTTTCCATGAAGCCGATCGCGACTCCACGAGTGCAAGCCGGTCACTCGAGAATCTCGCCCAGCACCTCGCAGATCCGTTCCACGTCGTCGTCGTGATAGAGGCCGAAGCCGAAGCGCAGGGAGTCAGCGCGATAGTCGGTGATGACGTTGCGCGCCAGCAGTTTGCCGTAAATCTCCCCGGCGGCGGGGGTCCGGAAAGTCAAAAAATTGCCGCGCCGGGCCGGCTCCGGCACGACCAACTGGCCGAGATCGAGCGCCGCCAGGCCGAGACCGGATAACCCATCGACGAAGTTTTGCTGCAGACGATGCGCGTGGGCGTGAATGGCGGCGGCATCCAGCCCGAGTTCGGCGAGCCAACCGAGCACGGCGTCGAGCCGGTATAGGCCGCTCGGGTCGAAGGTCGCGCCGAGGAAGCGGGAGCCGTCCGCGCCATAGCCGACGCGGGCGCCCTCGCCGCGCTCCAGGGCGCCGAAGGCGGCGTACCAGCCGGTATCGCGCGGCCGCGTGCCGATGCCGGGCGGG
>CAXMQD010000141.1:0-5054 GCA_964194965.1 uncultured Acidimicrobiia bacterium
GAGCCGATAATTGGTTGGTTCGGATCCTCCGCAGCCGTGGCCACCAGGTCGAGAGCCTAAGGATGTGCAAGCTGCTCGCCAGCTCGCCCTGATCGGCTCGGCCGTTGCCCCCAACGCGTCATGCGGAACGCGGGCCATTCGCATGGAAGTTTCCCCTTTTTCTACGATGTCCTCGAACCGTCGCGCGACAAACAATCGACGATGCCGCGCCGGACTTGCGCGTGCACCGCCCCCTCGAAGCTGGCACCGGCGCCGGGCCGGCCTAACCAGCCTGAGGGTTCTTTCCTCCAGGGGACCGGCCTTATATCAAGCCTTTCCAAAATTCCGGTAGGCCTACCAGACATCCGCGTTCTCCCTTGCAAGCGGGCCCGCGCGGCCAGCATGAACTTCGTCCAAGAACCCCTCCACTTTGCCAAAGGTTCAAACGTGTTCGCAATACACGCGACGGCGTTAGTTCGCGTGCTTGGGCGTACCTGGAGTGTGATCGTGCCCCAGTTCTTTAGCGTGTGCCTTGGGGGCAGGCGTGTTCCCGTGTTGATGGCCCATCATCTTTCGAACCCGCGGGGTCAAGTCGGCCTCGGAAAATGTGTGCTGACTGTGGTGGTCGTGCACGAAGGCGATGATATCGGCCAGTTCCTCGCCGGTAAAATAGATCTGCTCGCCCACGGCCTCCTCCTGGGCGGAGATCATCGCCCCGGCGTGATTCCACATCTTCGCCGCGAAATCGAAGGGATTGACAAATCCCATCGTGGCGTGGGCATCCATGTTAGGCGCGTCATGACCGCCGATGCCGTTAATCGCATGGCATGCGATGCAGCCCTTGTCGACGAATTGTCGCTTGCCACGATCGGGGTTCATGATCGGCAGGACCAAAACCGCGTTATGACCCGGTGCCATGGGCGCGGCTCCGGGAACATGTCCGGCTACGGCGGTTTCGCCGATCACCGCAGCGAAAAGCGCAACCACGGCAACCCGCTTGATCAGAGCGGTTGGCTTAGAATGTGATACGAACCTGGCTAATCTCCTGCGCTTTAAGGCATGATTGGTCGGCTCGCTGCACCAAGCAGCCGGGGATGCTCAGATCAAGACGGGCTCGTGATCCGCAAGGGTGTGACCGACACTACTTTGAAGGTACGCATCCTGCCGTCGTGCTCGCGGATCGAGACGTACTCCCCTCGTTGGAAGACGTGATCGTCAAACTTGTACCCCGGCTCATCATCGTCCGCGTCTGCATTGATGTCGTAATGGAAGCCCCAGGTCCGCCCGCGGTTGTGGGTTAGGTGGCCCTGCTCATCGTCTTCGTTCGACCAGAACCGCCGGACCCGGCATTGGGCGCGGTGCTTGCGCCACCCCGCGAGGTCGATGTGGCCGTCCTCGCTGAGCGGCGCCACAAACTGATAACCACAATCTTCACGGCCCTCGGGGGCCTCTGGATCGCGGGCGAGGGTCAGGGTGATGGTCTTGAGGCTCATTTCGGTCCTTTCGGGTTCGGCCGCCGGATCAATGGACCATGAGCAGCGGGAGTGTTGGGTGCTTGAGCGCGCTCAGCGTGGCGCCGCCCAAGACCAGTTCGCGAAGGCGGCTGTGGCCGTAGGCGCCCATGACCAGAAGGTCCGCGCCGGCTACAGCCGCCGTGTCAATGAGGCGCTCGCCGATCGGCCGGCTGCCCGCATTCAGCTCGGCATTTGCCGTGGAAACGCCGTGGCGGGCCAGATATGCGACGAGACTCGCCGCGCCGTCGGCGCCGTTTGTCTGCGGCTCGGTGACCAGAGTGACTTGGGCCGCCTCCACGATGTACGGAAGGGCTCCCGCGATCGCACTGGCGGCTTCGCGCGAGCCGTTCCAGGCCACTGCCACACAGTCGCCGATGACCTCGGGGATTTTTTCCGGCGCGACCATGACCGGCCGCCCGGTATCAAACAGGGCGGATTCCGCGATCCCGAAACCAGGTTCGGATTGTTCTGTGTCCGGCGATGGGACGACGATCAGGTCGGATACGCGCCCGTAGCGTGCTATCTCCTCGCTTTGCCGGCCGATACATTGGCGCCAGGTGGAAACGCGACCATCCGGCATCTCCGCTCCGGCATCGACCATGGTCCAGCCGGCATTCTCGCAGCATTCTTCCGCCAATTGGTGGGCGGCTTGGGACTTTGTCTTGGCCGCGGCCTTGGCCTGTTCGATGATCAGGTTTGCGGCGGCCCCGGTCATGCCTTCGCCAAAGCCTACCATCGCAGTGCGGGGATCCTTCTCGACATGCAAGATCTCCACATAGGAGTCGAACCGCTTCGCCACGCGCAGCGCTGTTCCAAGCGCGGCATCACAGCGGGGTTCGCCGGAAAATGGTATCAAAATCGATTTGTATGTCATAGCCTTCTCCAATTCCTTTCTCTGACCCGACCTCCCATGAGTCTCGGGCGCCGTCACTGGCTCCACCAGATTTCGGTGGCTTTGAACGACCTGACCGCTTGCTTGGCGGCCGCGCTGCGTTCCACGTAAGACCGGTAGGCCATGTCCTCGACCAGGATGTGACGCATGAGCCAGTCCCGTAGGAAGCTCAGCAGCTCCTGGCTGATAATCTCGGCGGACTCCGCAGGCTTCGCGTCGAAGCGCTGGGTCGTCTCCTGGACACATTTCACGAAGTCCCGGTGTTCGCGTTTCTGGGCCTCAATAGCTGGAAACGCGCACGCCGCCATCACCATCTCTTCACGGGCGAAGTGATACTCGGCATAGCGTCTGAGGCGCATGAGGCATTGGCGAACCACGTCCTTACGAGTCGCGTCGTTGGCGTTCGCATCGAGTTGATTGATCATTTCGATAAGCAGTTTGTGATCATCGTCCAATTCCGTCAGGCCAACGCTCATGTCATCGGTCCATTCGATCAAAGGCATGCCCCGGCTCCTCTCGGACATCTTCGGCCCCGCAATAAATCGCCCGAAACAGTTTCCTCAATTGGCGTCCCATGGGTCCTCGTGAACGCACTTTCAAACCTCTATTTTGACCGAGCGCGCCGCCACGCTCTGTCGAGCGGCGCACCCGGTTTTTTTTCAAAAGAGTCACTTCGAGGTGATGGCGATGGTTTTGGTTTTTTTCTGCGCTTCCTTGGTCTTGAGCAAAGTGATGCTCAAGACACCGTCTGCGAACGCCGCCTTCACTTTGTTCTCGTCGATCTGGACCGGAAAGGATAGCGAGCGGCGGAAAGACCCGTGGGCGCGCTCCCGCAAATAGTAACTCTGCTCCTTCTCCTCCTTGTCCAATTCTCTTTCCCCGCGGATCGTGAGGACGTTGTCCGCAAGGCTGATCTCGACATCTTTTTTCTCGATTCCCGGCAACTCGACGGCGACATGATAGGCCGCCTCGTCCTCGGATTGATCGATCGCGGGCACGGCGCTATTGAAACCCCAGATCGACGACGCAAAAGGCTGTGGCCCCATCCCGCGCCAAAAGGATTCGAACATTCTGTAGAACTCGCGGTGCAGGGAGTCCAGGGTCGTGTCGAAAGGAGAAATCCCATGCGCCGGCGTGCGGTTCGCTTGCCAGGGTGCGAGGTCCCGAGGTTCCATATCAAATCTCCTTGTAGGAGGGCCGAGGCGGCGGTTGGTCGCCCGCGGACCGGGTTCAAGGTTCCATCAGAAGCGCCGTGGACCCTACGTGCTGGCGGGTCAGAGGGGATTCGACGATCCTGAAGAATTATTTATGCCGGTGGCGATGCGTTGCATTGATCTGAATCAAGGTGGAGGTTGGTTCGGTTGATCAAATATCCTCAGAGTCCTCGCGTGAACGCCCCTCGGCCCATTTGATATTGAGCGCGATGGATCTGGTGGCATGTGGAGATTTGGGAGATGACGGAATCGCAAACTGCGGTGCTGGCGCTTCATCCCGCCGTCATACAACGAGGAGAATCGGGACATGGTTTACAAGAACCTTCTGGTCCACATTGACGACGGCAAGGCCTGTGCCGACCGTATTCAGGCGGCGATCACGCTGGCCCGAGCGCATGAGGCGAATCTGACCGGCCTTTATGTCGCTGCGGAACCCTCTCTGTTGGGCGACATTGGGGCCGAGATTCCAGCTCGAACGGAGTTCCTGGCCATTTTGAAGGACCAGCTCGCCGAGCGCACCGAAGCCGCCAAGGCCCGTTTCATCGGGGTTGTAGAACGGGCCGGGCTGTCCGCGGAATGCCGCTGGGCGGATTGGACCGGCATGGGCATTGCCGAGGTAATCGGGCTGCACGCCCGCTACACCGACCTGGTCGTCCTGGGTCAGCCCGACGAGAGCAGAGAGCCCGAGAACCACATCGCGGAGGACGTGGTGCTGGCGTCGGGGCGGCCAGCCCTGGTGGTGCCCTATATCGGGGCCGGCAAGACGATAGGCGAGCGGGTGATGGTCGCCTGGGACGCGGGCCGCGAAGCGGCGCGGGCTGTGCACGACGCCTTGCCGGTCCTGGAGCGGGCCAAGTCTGTTATCGTCCTGGTGATCAATCCGCACCGCGGCAACCACGGTGCCGAGCCGGGCGCGGACATCGCGCTGCATCTCGCTCGGCACGGGATCAAAGTCGAGGCCCAGCACCTTGAGGCAAAGGAGCTCAGCGTCGCGGATACCTTGCTCTCCCGGCTGGCCGATAATGGCATCGACCTCCTGGTCATGGGCGCCTACGGCCATTCGCGCCTGCGCGAGATGGTGCTCGGCGGAGTGACCCGGGAGGTGTTTCAGCAGATGACCGTGCCGGTGCTGATGTCCCACTAGGTGCCTGTGATGCGGGCGCTCGACCAGAGTGGTACAATGGATAATATCCCCAAGACGGCCGGCGCCGATCACGTGGTTGCCGATCAGAGCGAAGTCGCCGCGTTCCTGGCCACGCCCGCAACCCATGGTGTGGGTATCCACCGGGTCGAGCGGATCGATACCCACGGCGCCATGGTGTTTCTGGCGGGCCAGCGCGCCTACAAGCTCAAGCGTGCCGTATGTTTTCCCTACATGGATTTCTCGACCCTGGCATTGCGCCGGGCGGCTTGCGAGCGGGAGGTCGAGCTAAACCGGAGAACCGCGCCGGATCT
>CAXMQD010000142.1:0-14808 GCA_964194965.1 uncultured Acidimicrobiia bacterium
GGTCCCTATCGCGACCATCCGGGCTACGACCAAGTGGCCCAGGGTTTGGGTGGACTGATGTCGATCACCGGAGAGCCGGGGCAGGGGCCGATGCGGGTCGGCATTCCGATAGGAGATCTCACCGCCGGTTTGTACCTGGCCCAGGGTATCCTGGTCGCCCTCCTGGAGCGGGAGAAATCGGGCAAGGGCCAATGGGTTTGTACGTCGTTGTTGCAGGCGGTGATCGGCATGCTCGACTTCCAGGCGGCGCGCTTGTTGATGGATGGCGAGGTGCCGAGCCAGGCCGGCAACAACCACCCAACCGTCAGTCCGACCGGTGTATTTCGCACCAAGGACGGCCAGATCAACATCGCGGCCTCGGGCCAGACCATGTTCCGGCGGCTTTGCGAAACCCTGGGATTGCCCGAACTGGTGGACGATGGCCGCTTCAAGACTCCCGGCGACCGGTCCCAGAACCGCGACCAGTTGAACGCGATCCTCGAGCAACGCCTCAGCCAGTACACTCAGGATGAGATCGTCCAGCGCCTGAACCAGGCCAGCGTGCCGGCGGGGCCGATCCTCGATATCGGCCAAGTGTTCCAGAACGAGCAGGTCAAGGGGCTGGGCCTCTCGGCCAAGGTACGCTCTCCCGAGTTGGGTGAAATCGAGATTCAAAACGTCCCGTACCGGCTGTCCCGGACACCGGGCGCGGTCCGGTCGGCGGCGCCGGAGCGCGGTCAGCACACCGATGAGGTGCTGGCCGAGCTTGGCCATAGCACCGACGAAATCCTTGGCTTGCACGAAGCCAGGATTGTGTGAGGCTGGGCCCATCAACCACCGCCGACAGCGGCTGGACCAAGGCCATCGCTTAGGAGCATGACCCCATGACCAATCCTCGCATCGCTTACCAGATGTCGAGCACCCGCAAGCGGCTTTCGCCGCCCGATGGCAAACCGTTGATCGTCCATCTGGTGGTGAACGTCGAGCACTGGCGCTTCGAGCACGCCATGCCGCGCAAGATCATCACAGCACCCCACGGCGCCGAGCAGGTGCCGGATATTCCGAATTACGCCTGGGCCGAATACGGCATGCGCAGCGGAATGCCGCGAATTCTCGATCTCTTTGCCGACCGGGGCGTGCCCGCGAGCACGTCCATCAACGCGGGCGTGGTCGACGCCTATCCTGAGTGCGCCGAGGCTATGCTCAAGGCAGGCTGGGAGTTCATCGGCCACGGCATGCACCAGAAGTCGATGCAGGCCGAGGAGGCCGAAGCGGAACTGATACACGCTGTGCTCGACAAGCTTGCGAGCTTCACCGGCCAAAAAACCCGCGGCTGGTTGAGCCCGGGGCTCAAGGAGACCGCCGATACGCCGGACGTCTTGAAGGCGGCGGGCATCGACTACGTCTGCGACTGGGTCGTCGACGACCTGCCGACGTGGATGACGACCGCGAGCGGGCCGCTGATCGCCATGCCCTACAACCTCGAGATCAACGACAGCATCATCTACGCCGTCGAAAAACATGCCTCGCCCGAGATGTACCGCCGCATGACGGACTCGGTGGCGGCCTTCGAGAAAGAATTCGATCGCAACCCGCGAGTGATGGCGCTGGGACTGCATCCTCATCTGATCGGCGTGCCGCATCGCATCGGCTATCTCGAGCGGATGATCGACGACCTGCTTGGCCGGGACGATGTGATCTTCATGACCGGCAGCCAGATCGCCGATTGGTTCATCGCGGCCGAAAGCGGGAATTCTTGACGCACGGCACCAGCGATCCGCCGGGCCTGACCGCGGTACTACGGTTTCGTGAAATCTGATCGGAAGAATTGTTCGGGTCCGGCGCGTGTTTTGTGCACGGAATTCGGGGCGACGTTTCTTTTGGCGAGTGGCACCGCGCGAATCTCTCGCACCAGCTTAACTGCCATGGCTTGGGCGAAGTCGGTGTAGTCATGTGCGATCATGACGAAAGCCCCCTCACCACCGATCAAGCGGTCGCGGAAATAACGATCCAGCAAGGGAAGCTCGTTGAGGATCGCCAGGCCGTTTATGGTTACGCCGTGCTCTATCACCTGCTCGCGGACCGCGCGCAAGGGCAAGCCATCGTTGGCCCGGCCATCACCCGAAACGTCGATCACGCGACGAACCCCGGCGGCCCGGTTCGACTCGAGCTCCTGCAAGCCGAAGGCGAGGGCGCTACCGAGCGCCGTGTGGCCGCCATGAATCAATCTCGGCATGGCGGCGATGCGGGCGGCCAACCCGAGCGCATCGGCATCGTCACGCAAAAGCGTCCACTCGACGGAGACTCGTTGATTTGCCCGGTCGGCCCATTGTATGACGCTGACCGCGATGCCGCCGTTGACCGACGTCCGGATGGCGTTGAGAACCGCCGGGCTGCGAAATGCTTCAGCCAAGCCGCTCGCTTGCAGATGGAACTCCTCGTCGCTCACACTGGCGGATACGTCGACCAACAAGGCCAACTCCAGATCGACCACCCGGTTTCCCTGTGCCCGGCTATCCTGTATCTGGGCCGGAACCGAGGGGGCCACGAGGGCGAGCGCCAGGGCCAGCGTCCGAAAGTGTGATGATAGGATGGGCCAATGGCCGATGCGCATCGACTTGGGCTGTAGAGCGAGTGGCGCAGCAGAACGCGGCTTCATGATGCTCCGTTCAATTGGGCAACCTGCTCGTCAATCAACGCCGTCATCCGCGCGCCGTCGAAACGGCCGTAATGGCCCGGATAAACGGTGACGACCGGCAGATCGCGCATTCGGCGCAAGCTGGCGATATACGCCTGAGGATCGTCCGGTGGCCAGGCCAACCCGTGGTCGCCGTCGTAGAGCATGTCGCTTGTGAACAGGCTCCCGGTCCGAGCTTCCCAAAGCGCAATGCCGCCAGCCGAGCGCCCCGGCATATGTAGCACCTCCAACGATCGGCCGCCGAGATCGATGACGTCGCCATCCTCGAGAAGTCGGGTCGGTTCGGCGCCGACCATTCGGTAGTCGGCGGCTGAGTATCCTGGGCGCGGCAAAGCCGACAGCGTCGCTTCCGTCAGGTAATCCGAGACCAGTGAGCTTTCCTCCCTCGGATCGATCAGCGCGGGGGCTTCCAGAGAATGACAGGCACGCTCGGCGAAGCTATGCCATCCGCCCGCGTGATCGTAGTAGCAGTTGAGCGCCACCGCGCAGACGGATTTGGCGGAAACCGCCTCGATGATCGGCGTCGGCGGCACGATCCCGCTGCCCGTATCGACGACCAAGTCCCTCTGCGACCCGCGCACCAGCCAAATGTCGCCGACCGCATAGGGATCGACATAGATCTCGCGGAACCGAATGATTCCATCACCCTGCGGCTGGATACCGTACCAGAACTCGGCAACTGGCTTTCCCATCGGTTCTCCCATCCGCACCACCTCGGTCACGCGTTTGGCGCTACTCTTGGATGTTGCCCCTCGTTTTCCCAAAGTAATACCCCCAAAGGGATACTTAAGCGAGGCTACTGTCCGTAAGTTCCTGTGAATCCTCCGATATTCGGCGCCATCGCCTCAAGCCTGGATCGGCCTGCTTTTGGGGGCCACCACGCTTGGTCGGCCATTAATAAATTGAACGGGCCGGGGAAATCAAAGTAATGTTACATCGACGCGAACCAATCTTCATGCCGGATGACTGTCGCTTGAAAATAACTTCGATGGGGGCAACGGTTTGACGGATCAATTGAGTGCGGCTGCGGAGGAAATTTGGCCAGAGCTGCGTTTCGACCGCGATCGCGTGCAAGGAAAACGATCCGACTGATGTGGCGTGCTGATAGGAATTTGGGCGCCAAATAAAATCACACAGGGAGAGGCGACGATGAATATCGACAAAAAACTCGATGCGCTTCGTTCGGGACATCTGAGCAGGCGTGACTTCAACAAGATGCTTTCCGCCGCGGGCGTCAGCTTGGTCGCCATGCCGGTAGCGTCGAAAATGGCCTCGGCGGCGGCCGCGGACCAGGCGACCTTCTTCACCTGGGGCGGCTACGACGTTCCGGAGGCGTACGGACCCTACATCGCCAAGCACGGCGAGCCGCCCAACTGGGCGGTCTTTGGCGGTTCCGAGGAGGGGCTGACGAAGATGCGCGCCGGCTACGTTGTCGACCTCTCCCATCCTTGCAATCAGGCAATTCCGCGCTGGATAGCGACCGGCTTGTTCCAGCCGCTCGATACCAGCAAACTCTCCAATTGGTCGGACGTGATGCCGGAACTCTGGAATCTCGAAGGCAACGTGGTCGGCGGCAAGCCTTACATGGCGCCCTGGGACTGGGGACGCACCTCGATCACCTACCGCACGGACTTGGTCGATTTGCAGGGCCAGGAAGAGTCCTGGAGTTTACTCTGGGACGAGCGCTACAAGGGAAAAATCGGGGTTTTCGCCTCGGGAGGAGATACCTGGTGGTGCACGGCGATTTACGCCGGCGTCGATTTCAACGAAATTGCCACTGAATCGGGTATGAAAAAGGTCGGGGATCTCCTGCGGAAACAGCGGCCGCTCATCCGCGTCTACACCGACGACGAGTCCACGTTGGAACAGGCACTCGCCTCCGGTGAAATAGTCGCCGCCATGACCTGGGATTCCTCGGCTGTCAAGCTAAAGAGCGAAGGTATTCCGGTAACTTTCGCCAATCCTAAAGAAGGCGCGCTTACCTGGGTCTGTGGCGTCATGATGCACAAGGATGCGCCGCATCCCGACAAGGCGTACGATGTGATCGATGCGATGCTCAGCACCGATAGCGGAAAGTGGCTGATCTCCGAAAACGGTTACGGCCATTCCAATGCCAAGAGCTTCGACCTATTCTCGGATGACGAGTTAGCGGCGCTGGGCCTGAGCCGAAATCCGGCCGATATCCTTAGCGCCGGGAAGTTCCAGGTCCCGCAGACCCAAGAGTTCGAGACTGCGATGAACAAGGAGTTCGAGAAGATCAAGGCTGGATTCTAACTCGGCCGGCCGTCGCGAGACTGCGTCCCCCGCCTGTGGAAACGCAAGCGGGGGCGCCGCCCGGGCTGACTGCTGATATGACCAATCCGAACGAAGACGTAATCCGAGCGCCCGAAGCGAGAAAGACACAGGCCCTTGGGTGATGCGATCTCGATAGCCGCCCGACCGGCGGAGGCGGACAGAAGCGTGCGGTCGCGCCTGCGTGCCGCGTTCTTACGTAGCGAGGCATTGCGTGGCTACGCGCTGCTCTCGCCGACGTTGATCGTGATGCTGTTCGCCATGTGCGCGCCATTCGTCATCCTGGTGGTGATGAGTTTCTGGACCCAGCACGCCTTCGAATTCGATACCACCCTCACGCTAAATAACTATCGCGAGGCGATCGAGGAGCCGGTTTATCGGGCCCTGATGATCCGCTCGCTCTGGATTTCCGGAACCTGCGCCGCCGTCACGGTGCTGGTCTCCTACCCGATGGCGTACTACGTGGCCTTTCACGTGCACCGGCACAAGTTGGTCTGGATCATCCTGATGACGCTGCCGTTCTGGACCAGCTACCTGCTGCGGGTATTCTCCTGGAAGGTAATCCTGGGCTATAACGGCGCCATCAACTCTGGGCTCAAATCGCTTGGACTCATCGAGCAATCACTTGAATTCCTGCTCTACAGCCCAACCGCGGTGGTGATCACCCTGGCCCATGCCTGGGCGGCCTTCGCGATCCTGCCGATTTACGTGTCCCTCGAGAAGATCGATCGCTCTCTGCTCGAGGCGGCCGCCGATCTCGGCGATGGTCCGGTCGCCCGCTTTTTCCGCGTGACCCTGCCGCTCTCCCTGCCCGGCGTTATCGCGGCGAGCCTGCTGATCTTCATCCCGACGGTCGGCGATTACATCACCCCGGCCCTGGTCGGCGGACCGGACGGTATCATGATCGCCAACCTGATCCAGGCGCACTTCGGCAAGGTGAACGACTGGCCCATGGGCGCGGCGATCGCGATTTGCATGATGATCATCGTCGGGCTGATTTCGGTGATCTACATTTGGATGACCCGCAAGGTGACGGAACGCATCGCATGAAGGACGTATCCTACATCACCCGCCCGAGCCAGCCGCTGCGCGGCTACGCAATCCTGTTCCTCGCCTTCCTCTATGTACCGGTGTTATTTCTACCGTTGTTCTCCTTCAATGACTCCATATACATCGCCTTCCCGCTCAAGGAGTTCACCACAAAATGGTACGAGCAAATGTTCTCCAACCAACAGTTGCATGCCACCCTGGTGAACAGCCTCCGGGTCGGCGCCGCAACCGCGGTGTTCGCCACCATACTGGGCGTGTTTGGCGCCAAGGCCGTGACCCAATATCGGATGCCGGGGCGCAAGCCCATGGTGTTCACGATCATGCTGCCGTTGGTGATCCCCGGAATCATCATGGGCGTGGCCCTGTTGATCCTAGTCAGCCGGCTCGGCATTCCGCTGTCGCTCTATACCGTGACCCTCGGCCACGTCCTGATCTGCGTGCCGTTCTCCATGGCGACACTGATCGCGCGCTTCGAAGGCTTCGACAGGTCCATGGAGGAAGCGGCCGCGGACCTGGGCGACAATGCTTGGTGGACCTTCTGGCGGGTTACCTTCCCGATCGTCTTCCCCGGAATTCTTGCCAGCCTGTTGCTGACGTTCACGGTCTCCTTCGACGAATTCATCATGGCGTTCTTCCTGTCCAGCACCGAACAGACCTTGCCGGTCTATATGTGGACCCAACTACGCTTTCCGCAGAAGCTGCCGGGCGTGCTCGCGTTGGGTTCCATCATCCTGGTGGTCTCTTTCGTCGTCGTGTTCGTCTCGCAGTGGCTGCGGGGCCGCGGCGTGGCGCAGATTCCGGGCGGGGGCACTGAACCATGAGCGGTATCGACGCCTTCATCTCGATCGAGAGCCTGTCCAAGCACTTCGGACCGGTCAAGGCGGTCGACCGAGTCGACTTGACCATCGGCGGCGGGGAGTTCTTCTCGCTGCTCGGCGCTTCGGGTTGCGGCAAGACGACCCTGCTGCGGATGCTCGCCGGCTTCGAATCGCCGACCGCCGGCGAGATCTTCATCGACAATGTCTCGATGGCCGATGTCGCGCCGCACCACCGCCCGACCAACATGGTGTTTCAGAATTACGCCATCTTCCCGCACCTCGACGTGCGCCGGAATATCGCCTACGGCCTGCGGGTCCAGAGGTTGAGCCGAAGTGAATCCGACCGGCTCGTCGACGAGATGCTCGAATTGGTCAAGCTGTCGGGGTTCGGCGAGCGGCGTTCCGACGAGCTGTCCGGTGGTCAGCGCCAACGAGTCGCGCTCGCCCGCGCGCTGATTAAGCGCCCTAAAGTGCTGTTGCTGGACGAGCCCTTGGGGGCGCTCGACAAGAAACTTCGCGAAGAGATGCAGATCGAGTTGCGGGCACTGCAACAGTCGTTGGGCATTACTTTCATTTTCGTGACACACGATCAGGAAGAGGCGATGACGCTCTCCGACCGCGTCGCCGTAATGTCCCGGGGCAAGGCGCTTCAGATCGCCGCACCCAAAGAAATCTACAACCACCCGATAAGCATCGAAGTCGCCGACTTTATCGGACAGATGAATTTCATCGATGCCTCCGTCGCCGGCCTCGAGGATGGCCATGCCGTGCTCGATACCGCCTGTCTCGGACGGATCGAGGCCCCCGCGGCCGCGCCATTCGTCCGTGAAGCCGCGAACATCGTCGTCGCAATTCGTCCCGAGAACCTGACGCTCTCGCGGGAACGGCGTCCCGACGACCGGAACGCCGTGCAAGGCGTCATCAAGACCGCCGCCTATTTGGGCGATCGGAGCCACTTCTACGTGTCCGTGGAGGGGCGTGAAAAGCCCTTGGTGGTAGCCGCGCAGGAAGGCCAAACCTCGCTTGGCCAGTCCCTGGAAAACGATACTCCCGTCTGGCTGTCTTGGCCCGACGAGGCGGTGATCCTGCTCGAGGCCGGCTGAATTTTCGCTAGACGGCCGCCGGCTCGCGGCGAAATGGAACCTCTCCCGCGGGTTTAGCTTCGAGTTCGCGCGCGAGCTTGTGGCCCGCGTAAACGGCGGCGGCGATGATCGCCGGCGCCTCGCAGTCGCCGATGCGCCGGAGGGACTTCGGTGCGCCCTCCGTCCCGGCCGTGAGGCGATCGGAGAGCGTATGATAGAGGTCGTCGTTGGGGCGCCGCGCTGTCACCATCACCACCGCATCCGCCGCGATCCGCCGGTTCCGCCCGGTATAGGCGCAGGCGAGAACCGCCTCCCGGCCGTCAAACGCCGAAAGCCCGTGCGCCGTGACGATCTCGACCCCGAGCTCCAGGAGTCGCCGTTGGCTGCGAACCTGTTCGTCCGTGTATCCGCTCCAGGCCGCGGCCTTGTCCTCGGGCGTCACCAAGGTCACCGGCACACCCTCGGCACATATCCGCTCCGCAACGACGGCGCCCATGTAGTAGTGGTCGTCGTCGAACACCAGCACCCGACCCGCCGGCAGGCGTCCGGCCATGATGTCGTCCGGCGTGAAGATTCGTTCGGGCGGCCCGAGATCGGCAATTCCGGCCGGGTGAAAGCGGCCGAAACCGTCCCGCCGCCAGGTGGCGCCGGTCGCAACGACCACGTGATCGGCCCCGACCGCAAGCACATCGTCCGCGCCCATTTCGCTTTCCCGATAAACCTCGACGTTGGTCATACGTTCGATCTGCTGGACTCGATAGTCGCGCACCCGGATCCATTCGTTCAGGCCCGGCAACCGCGATTCAGCCGTCACCCGGCCGCCGAGCTCACGGCCGGCCTCGGCGAGCATCACGGCATAGCCCCGCTCGCCCAATGCGCGCGCGGCTTCCAGGCCCGCCGGCCCGGCGCCGACCACAAGCACCTTCGCTTCCGAGGTCTTAGGCTCGATTTTTTCCGGGTGCCAACCGCGCCGCCATTCCTCGCCCATGGTTGGGTTCTGGGTGCAGCGGATCGGCACGCTCTTGCCATCTCCGGAATAACAGATGTTGCAACCGATACACTCGCGAATATCCTCACTGCGGCCTTCCTCGATCTTCTTTGGCAGAAAAGGATCGGCGATGGAGGGTCGCGCCGCGCCGATGAAATCGACGATGCCACGCTTTACTTGGCTGACCATCGTATCCGGCGAGGTGAAGCGGCCAACGGTCACGACGGGCTTGGAGGTCACCGATTTGACGAAATCCATGTAGGGCTCGAGTGCGCCTTCGCCGACGAAGCGGGACACGCCCATCTCGTAGGAATAGTCGGCGATGTTGATGTCCCATAGGTCCGGAAGCTCGCCGAGTAGTTCGATCATGTCGCGGCACTCACCAGGCACGGGAACGCCGTCTTCGCCGCCACCCTCATCGGCCGAGAACCGGACCGCGACGGCGCAAGTAGATCCGACCGCGTCCTTGGTGTCCTCGATGATCTCGCGGATCAGCCGAACGCGGTTTTCAAGGCTGCCGCCATATTCGTCGGTTCGAGTATTGGTTTGTGCCGACAGGAAATTAGACAGCAGGTAGTCATGGGTCGCGTAGACGTAGACGATGTCGAAGTCCGCCTGTTTGGCGCGCTTCGCCGCTTCCCGATGCCAGCGCCTCAACTCCCGAATGTCTTGCTTGTCCATGGCGCGTGTCTGGTAAGGGTTGCCAACGATGTTCGGCACGCTGGCCACATCCGGGGAGACTTCGCGGCTAAATAGATTGGCCGAGCGGGCGCCGCCGAACCAAAGCTCGACGCCGGCCAAGGCACCGTGCGCATGCACCTTCTCGGTCATCAGCGCATTGGCTTTGACGTCGTTGTCGTCCCAGAGGCTGGCGTGAAGGTGCGGCAGGTCGTCGGACGCCGGATGGATCGAGCAGTACTCGGTACAGACCACACCCCAGCCGCCCTCCGCCTTCATGCCGCGCAACGCCGCCAGCATGCGCGGCCGGAGCCATCCGAGTCCGGTGCAATGAGGCACCTGGTAGAACCGGTTCTTGGCGGTGACGGGACCGATCTTGACCGGCTCGAAAAGGATGTCGTAGCGGGGGTCGCGCGGCATGAAGCTTAGGTCTCCGCGGTCTTGGCATCGAAGATGACGTAATACTTGCGCGTGGTTTCGGGCATGTGCCAAGTGAGGCTCGTGCCCTTCGGGACGATGAAGCAGTCGCCGGCCTTGAAGGTCTCGCTTTGACCGGCGTCGTCGGTGATGACCACGGCTCCGCTCAGGATGTAACAAAACTCATCGACCGGGTAGCTGTCGGTTTGGGTCGTGCACGGCGTGCACTCCCAAACACCCGCCGTGAGCTGCCCGCTACCGCCGGTAAAAAAATTGTGTCCGGTTTCGACCGGGCTGCCTTCGACGACGTTCTCGTTTTCCAAATTACCCCAGAACGGTAGTCCCCCGCCGTCGGGGCCATTGCTGTTCAAACGTATGACGGATGTCTTAGCCATGTTCGATTCCCATTTCCTGATTTCGCCGCGCGATCGTTCCGCCCGGAGGTGGCTCGGGTAAACTCAGAACCGGAAGCGCCTCGCGCAGCCGGTCGTGATAATCCCTGACACCGCTTTCCAGATCCGACAGAATGAAACCGTCGAAGGCACTGGAGCGCATGCCTTCCGACGACCACTTGATGAGCTGGACGTCTTCCTCGCCCGTGACCGCGTTGATGCGCTGGTTCAAATAGCGCGCCGCGCGCATTTCCCGCCGGTCGTCGGGCAGTGCTAAATAGCGGCCCTGCATCGCGCTTCGGCGCGTGGTGACGGGCAGGAACTGAAAATAATCCACCATGTCCGGATACAAGGTGATGACGGTGGTTGGAAAGATCCCGTAATAAATCCACGCCCGACGTTGGCTTTCGGGCAGGTGATCCGCCCTGGGCAACAACTTGACGTAGTGGCGCACGCTCCACAGCTTGTGCCGCCGATCGCCGAAACTGCCGGTCGACCGGGGAATGCGATTCTCCAAAATCTCGTCAACATAGCTGTGGCCGTAGAGGTCATTGAGACCCGGGTGGGCGTTGGGCACGTGATAGCCTTCGTTGTCGACGTCGACCGTCGCCTTCCAGTTCGCCTCGAACTCCGTGCGCCAGCATTTCCCGTAGGGCTGCATCTCCTCCAAGCGATAAGGCTCAAACTCGGCCTCGACCGGCGCCATGGTTTCGGCGACCGATGGCCCGTCGCCCTTGAATCGGACGAAAACCAAACCGTGCCAGAGCTCGTGCTGGATCGGCTTGAGCCCGAGCGTGGACCTGTCCAACGGCCCAAAGGTCTTGGCGAAGGGAATGCCCCTGAGCCGTCCGTCGAGATCGTAGCTCCAGCCGTGGAACGGACAAGTGATGACCGAACCGCAGTTGCCGCCTGGTTCCGCGACGACGCGCGATCCCCTGTGCCGGCACAGGTTGTGAAACGCCCGCACTTCGCCGTCGTGCCCCCGCACCACGAGCGCGCGTTCGTCGGCCGCGTCCAGGGTCATGAAGTCGCCGGGCTTGGGTATTTCATTGGCATGACCGACGAGCAGCCAGTTGCGCCGAAACACCAGCTCCTTCTCGAGCTCCATAAGCTCGTCGTGGTCGTAGGTCCAGGCCGGCAAACCGCCCCGCCCGACATTCTGATCCGACACCCGTTTTGCCGATGCGTTTCCCATGATCGAGCACCCTTCACATCATCCGTTGCGCGTTACTTCAAAGTCGATTTTCGCCCAGGGCGCGGTCCCCAGGGCGCGGTCCTTGTATCGGGCGTTCGAATCGATGGGCGAACCTGCCCAATTTAAGCGTTGTCCGCAGCTTAATGCCATCCAAACTTCATTTGAAGCGCGACATCTTTTCTGGCGCCATGACTAGACCGACGCGTCGAGCGCGACTTGTTCGCGGCGGAACGGCATATCCGGGTCGCCCGGCGGCGCATCGAGTTCGCGCGCCGCCCGATGACCGTCGTAGACCGCCGCCGCGATGGTCGAGGGCGCATCGCAATCGCCGATCGCCTGGACCGATGCGATGCCCACCTCGGCGAGCTTGTCTTGGTGTTGGGTCAACGCAAGATAGAGTTCGTTGTTCGGCCGGCGTGACGTGACCATGACCACGGATGCCGCCGGGACGCTCCGGCGGCGGTCCGAGTAGTTGCAGGCCAGCTCGGCCTCCGCGCCGCCGATGCGGGCGAGATTGTGGTCGGTGACGGTCTCGATGCCGAGCTCCAGCACCTGGGTTTGGATCCGGTGCTGCTCCAAGGTGTCGGCCGACCAGGCCGAAACCTGAGCCGTCGTGGTGACCAGGGTAACTTCGAGACCACGCCGGCGCAGCTCCTCGGCGATGACGCCGCCGAGGTAGAAGCTGTCGTCATCGAACACGATCACCGGACCAGGGATCTCGGCGCCCATGAAGATATCCTCCGGTGTGAACACCTGGTCCTGGTCCGAGCCCGGCACCGGCCGTGTATTGCTGACGCCGACACCGTCCTTTCGCCACCGCGCGCCGGTCGCGAGCAGCACGCGCTTGAAGCCGAAATCCCGAATATCTTCGGCGGTAAGCTTGCTGTCCAAATAAACCTCTACGTTGACCATCTCCCGGATGCGGCCGACGCGCCAGTCGCGCACCCGTGCCCAGGCGCTTAGGCCGGGCAGGCTGCTCTCTTGGGTCACGCGGCCGCCAAGTTCGGTCCCGGCCTCGGCGAGATGGACCTCGTAACCGCGCTGACCCAGCGCGCGCGCCGCCTCCAGTCCGGCCGGTCCGGCCCCGACCACGGGCACCGTGTCGTCCGAACTCTTCGGCGCGATCCGCTCGGGATGCCAACCGCGCCGCCATTCCTCGCCGATCGTCGGGTTCTGCGTGCAGCGCATGGGCGTGTAGGAATGCTGCCCGGCGACGCAGATGTTGCAGCCGATGCATTCGCGGATCTCGTCGATGCGGCCCTCTTCGATTTTCTTCGGCAGGAATGGGTCGGCAATCGACGGCCGCGCCGCGCCGATCATGTCCAATATCCCCCGCTTGATCTGGCTGACCATGGTATCGGGCGAGGTAAAGCGGCCGACGCCGACCACCGGCTTGCTGGTCAGACCCTTGACGAAGGCGACGTACGATTCCTGAAAGCCTTCTTCACTGAAGCGCGAGGTCATGGAATCGTTGCTCCAATCGCTCAGGTTGACGTCCCAGAGGTCGGGCAGTTCGGCGAGCATTTCGATAATCTCGCGGCCTTCCCCGTCACAGGTGATGCCCCCGGCTCCCTTCAATTCGTCGACCAGCAGGCGGACGGCAACGGCGCAGCGGTCGCCGACCGCTTCCTTGGTGTCCAGGAGCACCTCGCGAAACAGGCGAACCCGGTTTTCCAGGCTGCCTCCGTATTCGTCGCAGCGCTGATTGCGTTGGGGTTGGAGGAAATGCATCAGAAGCGTCGAGTCGTGGCCAGCATATACATAGACGATATCCGCATCGGCCCGCTTCGCCCGCAGGGCGGCATTGCGGTGCCAGCGGCGAAACTCGCGAATGTCCGTCTTGTCCATGGCGCGCGGTTGCGTGGGGACGCCGCGGACGCCGGCTTGATGCGTCGGCCCGATAGGCTTGATCCTGCTGTATTGATTCTGGGCACCAACGCCGTTATGGGCCAGTTGAACGCCGGCAAGGGCATCGTGCTTGTGCAGGGCTTCGACCATCAGTGCGAGGCATTTGACGTCGTAATCGTCCCATAGGCGCGCCTGCGGCTCGGGCGAGTAGTCGGATGACGGGTGGATCATGCACTCCTCGGTGCACACCACGGCCCAGCCGCCCTCGCCCTTCATCTCGCGCATCTTCGCATGGGTTTGCGGCCAGTTGAATCCCATTCCGCAGCAGTGGGGCACCTGATAGAATCGGTTCCTGGCGGTGACCGGGCCGATTTTCACCGGCTCGAATAGGATGTCATAACGGGGGTCGCGGGCCATGCCGTTTCGTCCTTCTTAGCGGATCGAGAGGGCCACGCCCCCGATCCATTGTTCATGACATCGAGTCTTCACGGAGCGTGCCCGTCGATGGCCGGGGCGTCGTTCGTGTGAAGGTGGGTTTGATCAATCGATTGGGCTCTCATTTAACGGAAGCTCGGGCATTCCGAGGTCCCGTAAGCCTCTTACGGTTTTAGTGCTGGGCCGCGCCCGCTTGCTGTGATTGCTACCGCTGCCGCCTGTTTCAAGTGAGGTGGTACGGCAGTTTACCACATAGCAGGTGCGCCGTCCGGGCTTTCGGTCTTGGCGTAAGCGCGACGGGACTTTACGGCCATCACCGTTCACTTCGGGGTGGATCCTGTTGCAAAACTCTTTTGAGTGTCCAGATACGCAAAATTGATTCACCAAATCGTCGGCTGGTGAAACAATGATTCCGGTCGGCGCGCCGGTCGAATCCATCAGGGCCAGGGGTCAGTGTACCGCGGCGAAAAGACCGGATACATGACTGCAAGCTCACCCGCCGATTTAAATCGGGCCCCCCCTTGCAACACCGGGGGCGTCCATACATGACGATGCCCGTAACCGACAGATCCGAAATTCACAGAGAACTCGATACGCCGAGCTTTCGTGAATTGGGGGGAATGTAGCTAGCGCGAGAGCCTTCGAATGGTTGCCCAGAAAATTCCGCCACGTCTGTGACGGCGGCTTCGGGAACCGTGCCAGATACTTGGACACGGCCGCCTCGGCGACCTCGATGCCGGGCTTCAGGAGTTCGCCGTGGATCCGGGGAGCGCCCCACGGCGGGTTTTCGCGGCTCATGCGGCTGATCAGGGCGCGGACATCGCGTGGGATCGGTGGGCGTTCGCCTCCGCGCCGCCGCGAGGTTCTCTTCATCGTGGCGAGCTGATGCCGAAAAGCCATGGTTTCTAGGGCCGACGGGGTTTTCAGGAGGCACCG
>CAXMQD010000143.1:0-3014 GCA_964194965.1 uncultured Acidimicrobiia bacterium
AATATGTTACTAGATGTAGTGTGTCTTACGTTTACGAGGGGCTATATCATGAAACAGTCCGAATTGATCGAACGGGTCGCCAAGAAGGCGAGGACGACCAAGGCCGAAGCTCGGCGCATGGTCGATCTGGTCATGGGTGAACTCGAGAGCGGTGTGAAAGAGGTCCGCGGCAACGGAAGCGTTTCTATTCCGCGTGTCGGCACCTTCCGAATCACCAGTCGCTCGGCGCGCATGGGTCGCAATCCGAGGACCGGCGAGCCGATGCGCATCAAGGCGAGCAAGTCGCTGAGAATGCGTCCGGCGGCGAACCTGCGTAAAGCCGCGGGCTGCTAGTGTGAGGGCCCCAAGGTTCGTCACATCCGATGTGACGAATCCTGGGAACCAAATCACACGAGAGTCATAGGTTTGGCGTCCCGAAACTAGTGAAGCTTGATCGGTCGAGCTTCACAAGCGGACCGCTTACGCCAGGTCTCTCATGTCTCGAATGCGTGGCGCGGCTGCCGAGAGGCGGCCGCGTTGCGTTTCGAGGCGCCGCCGCGACTGTTTTGTCGTGTTGCGAAGCCGGCTCTCGCTCAGGCGGCGGATTGACTTTCTCGCGCCTCGGCCCCGCGCCTTGGCCGATGCGGCACGCGAGCGCCCGGCGCTAGGCCGCGCTGTGATCCAGGGATAGGCCGTCGTTCCGATCTCGCCCCGGTCCCCCGAGGTGACCGGGCCGCCGTCTCAGTGTTCGGCGGTGGCGGTAGCGGCGCCGGCCGCCAGGCGGCCGGGCTGGTGGCGCTGGCGATGGGTGACCATGCGTTCGTGCAGCTCCGTGATCGTCTCGCTGCCGGTCTTGACGAACAGAAACGGCAGGAAGGCGTGGACCAGGCAGGCCAAGCCGCCGAGGCACATACGCAGCGAAAAACCGAAGGCGACGCCCAAATGCTCGGTATAGGTCTCGTCGACGCTGGCGGGGTGCTCGGTGAACAACGAACGCATCATGGTGGTAAATCCTGGGTTGGGGAGCCACGGGTTAAGGAACGCGACAAATATATGTCCGATTCGCCGGAAAATGTTTGCGAAACTACTAGATAAAGAGCTATTTTATAGAATGATATTCTAATTGATAGGTAAAATAGGAGATTTAGTTCTAATGGATCGGATCGACCGCAGTATCCTTGCCTGCTTGCAGCAGGATGCGTCCCTCTCCGTGGCCGAGATTGCCGAACGGGTCGGCCTGTCGACCACGCCATGCTGGCGGCGCATCCAGAAACTGGAGAAGGACGGGGTCATCCTGCGCCGTGTGGCGCTGCTCGATGCGGCCAAGCTCAACTGCGGGGTGACCGTGTTCGTGCGCCTGCGCACCAGCCAGCACAACTACGATTGGTTGGAGAAGTTCTCCAAGGCCGTGGCGCGCATGGAGGAGGTGGTCGAGTTCTACCGCATGAGCGGTGACATAGATTACCTGCTGCGCATCGTGGTCGCCGATATCGCCAGCTACGACGCGGTCTACAAGCGCCTGATCAAGGCGGCGGATTTCGCCGAGGTCAGCTCCTCCTTCGCGCTCGAGGAGATCAAGAACACTACGGCCCTGCCGCTCCGCTACGCGGATTAGGAGCACGACGATTTCACGCTCCCGAATTCTGTATTAGGGTCACCGCGGGAATCCTCAGAACCCCAACTGGAACAGGGAGAGCGGCATGCGGCTTCAGGACAAGGTGGCGGTGGTGACCGGGGCGGCTTCGGGCTTCGGCGAGGGCATCGCGCGGCGCTTCGCGGCGGAAGGCGCCAAGGTGGTGCTCGCCGATCTCAACGATCCCGCCGGCGAGGTGGTGGCGGCGGAGATCTCGGCAAGCGGCGCGGCGCCCGAGGGGGCGGCCACCTACGTCCACGCCGACGTAACCGACCTGGCCCAGGTCAAGGCCATGATCGATACCGCGGTCGAGCGCTTCGGCCGCCTCGACATCCTGGTCAACAACGCCGGCACCAGCCACCTGCGCAAGTCAATGATCGAGGTCAGCGAGGAAGACTTCGACCGCACCTTTGCGGTCAACGTGAAATCGATCTATCTGGCGGCGATCGCGGCGGTGCCGTTGTTCCGGGCACAAGGCGCGGGCTGCATCGTCAACGTCTCCTCGACCGCCGCAATATCTCCGCGCGCCGGGCTGACCTGGTACAACGGCTCCAAGGGCGCGGTGAACACCATCACCAAGTCGATGGCGGTGGAGTTGGCGCCCGACAAGATCCGGGTCAACGCGATCTGCCCGGTCGCCGGCGACACGCCGCTGCTCGCCACCTTCATGGGCAAGCCCGACACGCCGGAGAACCGCGCGCCGTTCCTCGCGACGATCCCGCTGGGCCGCCTATCGACCCCCGAAGACATCGCCAATGCCGCGCTCTACCTAGCCTCGGACGAAGCCTCCCTGCTGACCGGCGTGCTGCTGGAGGTGGATGGGGGCAGGTGTATTTGAGTGGGGCGGGTGGGCGGCGCCAAAGAGAAAGGCCCGGGAGTCGCGCTCCCGGGCCTTGGTCTGACTGTGTTTGCGCCGTGCCGCTAGTTGCGGTTGCCTAGGATGTGCATCAGGAAGATGAACATGTTCAGGAAATCGAGGTAGAGCTTGAGCGCGCCCATGATCGACTTCTTGGTGGCGACCTCACCGCTGTCGGCTTCGTAATACATCAGCTTGATCTTCTGGGTGTCGTAGGCGGTCAGGCCGGCGAAGATCAGCACGCCGAGCACGGAGATCCCGAGCTGCAGCATGCTGGAGCCGAGGAACATGTTGACCACCATGGCGATGACCAGGCCGATCACGCCCATGAACAGGAAGGTCCCCATGCCCGAGAGGTCCTTCTTGGTGGTGTAGCCGACCAGCGACAACCCGGCGAAGGCGCCAGCGGTGATGAAGAACACCCGGGTCACGGACTCCGGCGTGTAGGCGATGAAGATCGAGGCCAGCGACATGCCCATCAGCCCCGCGAAGATCCAGAACGTGGTCTGGGCCGCGGCGGCGGACATCTTGTTGATGCGCGCGGAG
>CAXMQD010000144.1:0-9031 GCA_964194965.1 uncultured Acidimicrobiia bacterium
GGTCGAGAACTGCGGCCCTTCCATGACCAGGTAGGTGCCGCCGCGCGCCGCGCCGAGATCGAGATCGCCGGCGGCCGCTTCCAAGGCATCGCCCAGGCGCGGGCAGACCGGATGGCCCATGGAGACGTGGGCCACCAGGCCGGGGCCGAAGAAGGATTTCTCGCGCGCGAAGCTGCGGTCGATGAACTGGTCGACGATGACGAAGGTGCCGGGCGGATATTCCTCCTTGAGCGAACCGACCGCGCTCATCGAAAGGATCTCGGTCACCCCGGCGCGCTTGAGCGCATCGATGTTGGCGCGGAAGTTGAGCCCGCTCGGGTCGATGCGGTGGCCACGGCCGTGGCGCGGCAGGAACACCAGTTGCTGGCCGTCGAGGGTCCCGAACAGCAGTTCGTCCGAGGGCTCCCCGAAGGACGACTCGATCCGCCGCCACTCGGTATTCTCGAGCCCGGCGATGTCGTAGATGCCGCTGCCGCCGATCACGCCGATGACCGGCGGGGTTCCAGCCTTGGACAATTCGGTCACCCCGTTGCCGCTGTTTCGTCAATCCCTCGCGGCGTCACCAAACCAGCGCCGACGCGCCGTCATGATGGTCGGATCGCGCCCGCTTGCCAAGAGGTCCGGCGCCTCGTGGCCGTCGTCGGTTCGGGGCGGGGGCGGTTCGGGGCGGGGGCGGTTCGGGGGAGCGGTTCGGGGGACGGCCGCTCAGCCGGGCCACTGGTAGTTTTGCATCGCGTGCACCAGCGCGGCCGTGGCCGGGGTGTGCCGGCGCCCGGGCACACTGACCAGGGACACGGTACGCTCGACGTGGGGCTCGATCAGCCGGCGGCTGATCATGCCGGTCAGGGTAACCGAATATTCCGGCATGAAGGCAAAGCCCAGGTTGGCCAGCACCATGCCCTGGACCCAATCCTCGCGCTCGCTGCGGAACTTGGCGTAGAGCTCGACGCCCCGTTCCTCGCAGACCCCGATCACCATCTCACGCATCTCGCAGGCCAACCGATCCACGTAGGGCTCGCCGGAGAGGTCGCTAAGACGCACCGCGTCCAACGCGCCCAGGCGATGATTGGGCGGGAACACCACGACGTAACGCTCGACGTAGAGCGGCGTGGCGCGCAGCGACTCCGGCAAGGCGCCCGGCGCGCTCAACACCGCAAGATCGAGGTCGCCTTCCTCCAGCAAGGCCACCATCTCGTCGAGCTTGCCCTCGCGCACTGCGACCTCGACGCCCGGATGCTTGGCCTGAAAGGTGGCCAACGCCTGGGCGAAACGCAAGGGGCCGATAGTCGGCAGCACCCCGAGGCGGACCGGGACCTTGTTGAGCAGGCGGAAATTCTGCGCGGCGGTCTGAGCCACGTCGGTCTGATCGAGGATCTGCTCCAGATGCGGGCGCATGGTCTGACCGAACTCGGTCAGCAAGATACGCTTGCCTTCGCGGTGGAACAGTTGCGCTCCCAGCTCGCTTTCCAGCTTTTTGATCGCGGTGGTCAGCGCCGGTTGGGACACGTTGCACTGCTCGGCCGCGCGGGTGAAATTGAGCGTGCCGCTGGCAGCCATGAAATAGCGGACTTGGTGCATCTCCATGACGTCCCTCCCCCATCCATGCCGGTAAAATGTTCCGAAAACAGACTAACAAGAACTATCATAACCGTTGCTTATGGATCGATAAGAAATTGATGGTTCCGGAATGGCGGCTCCCCTGCAATCCTCGGCATCATGGAAGCCGCGGCAACGGCAACGGCCACGGCAGCAATGGAGGAAAGCATGACCGTCTTTATGGTGGAGCGAAATCTCAAGGGTATTTCGATGGAGGACCTCGCCGGGGCCCAAAAAGCCGCCATTTCCAAGGCCGAGGAGTTTACCGGCCGCGGGACACCGGCCCGCTATCTGCGCAGCGTGTTCACACCCGGGGACGGTCGCTGCCTGTGCCTGTTCGAGGCCGAGAACGCCGGCGACGTCGAGGCCCTCAACCGTGAGGCACAACTGCCCTTCGACCGGGTTACCGAAGCGCTCGACCTGTCGCCCGCGGCGAGCTGATCGGCAACCAAAAGGCCACCCCGGAGGGGGCGGCCTTTCTCGTGTGATTCGGTGGGGTTGGCCTAATTCAGCGCAGGTTGGCTCAGTGCAGGTCGGCCCAGACCTTGCGCTTGACCGCGTAGAGCACGGCCGTGAAGACCAGCAGGAACAGGACGACCTTGATGCCAATGCGCTTGCGCTCTTCCATCTCCGGCTCGGCGGCCCAGGCCAGGAAGTGCGCGACGTCGCTGGCCATCTGCTCGACCGTGGCCGCCGTGCCGTCGCCGTACTCGACCGCATCCTCGAACAGCGGCTCCGCCATGGCGATCATGTTGCCCGGGAAAAAGAGATTGTAGTTCTGACCTTCGAGCACTTCGAGGGCGTCCGGCGGCTCCGCATAACCGGTCAGCAGGGCGTGGAGGTAATCGGCCCCACCGTCGCGCGCCTTGATCATCAGCGAAAGATCCGGCGGCACCGCGCCGTTGTTGGCCGCGGCGGCCGCTTTGGCGTTCGGGAACGGCGAGGGCACGCGGTCGGCCGGCAAGCCCGGGCGCTCGAACATCTCGCCCTCTTGGTCAGGCCCGTCTTCGACGGTGTACTCGGCCGCGAGTGCCTTGATCTCGTCTTCGCTGTAGCCAAGCGCCGCAAAGTTGCGGAAGGCGATCAGCCGGAGCGAGTGGCAGCCGGAGCAGACTTCGCGATAGACCTGGAGGCCGCGCTGCATGGCGCCGCGATCGAAACTGCCGAAGATGCCGGAGAACGACCAGTCGCGCTCTGGCGGGGCCTTGCCCTCGGCGGCCAGGACAGCGCCGGCCTGCAGGCCGAACAGGACGACGGCGGCGGCGATAATGAGCCTCTTCATCAC
Organism: uncultured Acidimicrobiia bacterium; assembly: GCA_964194965.1. Taxonomy (GTDB): domain Bacteria; phylum Pseudomonadota; class Alphaproteobacteria; order Kiloniellales; family J153; genus JACZVL01. Next base: position 2,882 of record CAXMQD010000144.1, read on the forward strand.
GCCTTCTCCATCGGCTTGGATGCGGCCCCGGTCGCCGTTGCGGCGCCGCCGCCCTTCAGCACCGGTTCGCCGATCGAGCTGGGCAGCGGCTTGGTCGGCTCGAAGATCGAGAGCAGCGGCAGGATCACGAGGAAGTGGGAGAAATACCACACCGTCCCGACCTGGCCGATGTAGAGGTACGGCGGCTCGGGGGGGTTGGCCCCCACCCAGGTGAGCACGGCGCAGTCGAACACCCAGATCCAGAAGAACCATTTGTACCACGGCCGGAACCGCGCGCTCCGGACCGGCGAGCGGTCGAGCCACGGCACCAGGAACAGGATCATGGTCGAGCCGAACATCAAGACCACGCCGATCAGCTTGGCCGAAAGGAACCAGAGATCGAAGGTGACCGAGCGCAGAATCGCATAGAAGGGCAGGAAGTACCACTCCGGCACGATGTGCGCGGGCGTCACCAGCGGGTTGGCCTCGACGTAGTTTATGGTTTCGCCCAGCATGTTCGGCGCGAAGAACACCAACGCCGCGAACAGTGTCAGGAACACGCCCAGTCCGAACAAGTCCTTGATGGTGTAGTAGGGATGGAACGGGATCTTGTCTTGGGGGCCGTTGGCCTCGATGCCGACCGGATTGCTGGAGCCGAAGCGGTGCAGCGCCCAGATGTGCAGCATCACCACTCCGACGATGACAAAGGGGATCAGGTAATGCAGCGCGAAGAATCGGTTGAGCGTCGGGTTGCCGACCGTGTAGCCACCCCACAGCCAGGTCACGATGGGCTCGCCGACGATCGGAAACGCGGTGAACATGTTGGTGATCACTTTGGCGGCCCAAAAACTCAACTGGCCCCAGGGCAGCACGTAGCCCAAGAAGGCGGCCGCCATCATCAGCAAAAGCAATGTCACACCGATTATCCACAGCAACTCCCGCGGCTCCTTGTAGGAGCCGTAGTAGAGGCCGCGGAATATGTGGATATAGACCACGATGAAGAAGAACGAGCCGCCGTTCATATGGACGTAGCGCAGCAGCCAGCCGTAGTTCACGTCGCGCATGATGCGTTCGACCGAATCGAAGGCGAAGTCCTGGTGCGGGGTGTACTGCATGGCCAGCATGATGCCGGTGATGATCAAGATCATCAGCGCGATGCCCGCGAGTGAGCCGTAGTTCCACCAGTAATTCAGGTTGCGCGGGGTCGGATATTCGCTGCCGACCGCGTGGTCGAGGAAGGAGAAGATCGGCAGCCGGTGCTCGATCCACCGGATCACCGGGTTGGTGGGCTTGAATTCGCTCATGGGTCCGCGCCCCCTAGCCGATTTCGATCGTGGTGTCGTCGAGGAACTTGTAGGGCGGCACCGGGAGGTTGGACGGTGCCGGGCCCTTGCGGATGCGTCCCGAGGTGTCGTAGTGGGAACCGTGGCAGGGGCAGAACCAGCCGTCGTACTCGCCCTTGGCCTCGCCGACCCGCTGGCCCTTGGGGATGCAGCCCAAATGGGTGCAGACGCCGACCATAACCAGCCACTGGGGCTTCTGAACCCGAGCCTCGTCGGTCTCCGGATCCGGCAAATCGTCGAGCGCGACGTCGCGCGCGGTCTCGATCTCGGCCGCCGTGCGGTGCCGCACGAAGACTGGATTGCCGCGCCAGATCACGGTGATTGACATGCCTTCCTCGATCGGCGAGAGATCGACCTCGGTCGAGGCAAGTGCGCGCACGTCGGCGGCCGGATTCATGGAATCGATGATCGGCCAGGCAACGGCGGCGGTGCCGACCACGCCCATGGCGGCCGCCGTCAGGTACAGGAAGTCGCGGCGCGTTTCCCCGTCTCCCGAATGCCCGTCTCCCGAATGCTCGGAATCCGCCCCGGGATTCGCACTATCAGCCATACTGGAAGGTCTCCCGTGATCGCATGGACGAACCCCCGCCGGCGCCCGGAACCGAGCCGTGTGCTCGCTACGTGCCTGCCACGTGCCTGCGAGGATGCTTGTTTCGCAGCACGCATATAGAGGAAAATCAACGCGAAGGCAAAGACCGAAACCGCCGTTTTAAAGGAAAAACCCACGCCATGCGACTGGTTCTATTCGAGCCCGACATTCCGCAAAACACCGGCGCGCTGCTGCGCCTGGGCGCCTGCCTCGGGATCACCGTAGACATTGTGGAGCCCTGTGGATTCCTGTTCGACGACAAGCGCTTGCGCCGCGCCGGCATGGACTACCTGGAGGCCGTGGAGATGGTCCGGCACCGCTCCTGGGACGCCTATCGCGCCGCCGCCCGCAAAGACGCCCGCAAGGACGCCCACAAGGACGCTCCGGGGCGTCTGGTGCTGCTGACCACCCGGGCGTCGACCCGCTACACGGATTTCGCTTTTCAACCCGGCGACAACCTGCTGCTCGGCCGCGAGAGCGCCGGCGTTCCCGAAGCGGTGCGCGCCGAGGCCGATGCGCACTTGCTGATTCCCATGCAGAGCGGCATAAGATCGCTCAACGTCGCCCTGGCCGCGGCCATGGTACTGGGCGAGGCGCTGCGCCAGACTGACCTTTTCCCGAAGAGCTCCGCATGAGACCAGGAACCGATCGGCACAAAGAACGCGCGCAAGCGTGGTTCGCGGCGCTGCGCGACGACATCTGCGCCGCCTTCGAGGCGCTCGAGGACGAACTCGGCGAAACCATTGCCGAGACCTTGCCGATCGCCGAGGATCTGCGCGCCATGGCGCCGGGGCGCTTCGAGCGCAAATCCTGGACCCGGGAGCCCGATCCCGGCGGCGCGGCCCCCGACGGCCCCCCCGACGCCCCCCCCGGCGGGCCCCCCGGCGGCCACACCGGCGGCGGCGTTATGTCGATCCTGCGCGGCCGCCTGTTCGAGAAGGTCGGAGTCAACGTCTCGACGGTCATGGGCCGCTTCTCCGAGGACTTCGCCAAGCAAATGCCGGGCGCCCAAGAGGACCCGCGGTTTTGGGCCAGCGGCATCTCGCTGGTCGCGCACATGCGTTCGCCGCTGGTTCCGGCGGTGCACATGAACACGCGCCACATCGCGACCACAAAGGCCTGGTTCGGCGGCGGCGCGGACCTGACGCCGATGGTTCCCGACGAAGCCGACACCGCCGCGTTCCACGGCGCTTTCAAGGCCGCCTGCGACGCGCAAGATCCCGCGTATCACCCGCGCTTCAAGGCCTGGTGCGACGAGTACTTCTACCTCGAGCACCGGGGCGAGCCGCGCGGGGCCGGCGGTATCTTCTACGACCAATTGGACAGCGGCGATTGGGAGGCCGACTTCGCCTTCACCCAGGATGTCGGCCGCGCGTTTCTGGACATTTACCCGAAGATCGTCCGGCGCCACCTGGCCGAGCCCTGGACCGCCGAGCAGCGCCGCGACCAGCTAGTCAAGCGCGGCCGCTACGTCGAGTTCAACCTGCTCTACGACCGCGGCACTATCTTTGGGCTCAAGACCGGCGGCAACGTCGAGGCGATCCTGATGTCGTTGCCGCCCGAAGTGGCCTGGCCGTAACGGCGGACCGCGCACTCAATCCGCGGCGATCAGCTCTTCCAGGCGCGCCAGGCAAGCTTCGCGGCTGGGTGCGAAGTCGCGATCGGCCCACCACGCCTCGACCGCATCGAGCAGGCGGCCCAACTCCGGACCCTCGCGAACGCCGAGCGCGAGGGCGTCGCGCCCGAACAGGGGAAAGGCGATCCCCGCAAGGCGCTCGGCTTCGGCCAGCGCGGCCTCGAACGCGGCGTCGGGCCTAGTTCGTTCGTCGCCCCCCCCGGCGGGGCCCCCGGCGCCCCCCTCGTCGTCCCCCTCGTCGCCCAAGTGATGGCGCGCCCAACTCAAGCGCAGCAGCTTTTGAAACAGCGGCGCGCCCAGCTTGCGCACCGCGCGGTGCCGGTCCTTGAGCGTGACCCTGGTCCCAGGATCGGACGCCCAGGGGTCGAGCGGCGGGTCGAGCAGATAGGCCAGCGCGAACCGCTGGCGGTTCGACAGGCGCAGGCGCCCGGCCAACGCCTCGGCCCCGGCCCGGCCCGGCGCCACCAGGGCGGCCAGGCGGAGCACCGGATCGATCGGCGCGCCGGGCGCTTCGGCGCGCAGCAAGGCGCGCAGCAACGCCACATCGCCCAGGGTCGGCATCACCGCGCGCAGGATTCGGCGCGCGATCACGATCTCGACCACCGGCAGGGGATCGGGCGCTTCGAGCAGGCGGAACAGCTCGTCGCGCACCCGCTCACCGGACAGTTGGGCCAGTTGCGGCGCCAAGTCGGCCGCGACCTCCAGGGTTTCCGGGTCCGGCGGTTGCTTGCCGAAATGGGCCTGGAAACGGAAGAATCGCAGCAGGCGCAGATAGTCCTCCTCGATGCGCGCACGCGCCTCGCCGACGAAACGGACCCGTCCGGCCGCGAGATCGGCGGCGCCGTCGAAGGGATCGTAGAGCGTGCCGTCGGGCGCGCAAGATAGCGCGTTGAAGGTGAAATCGCGGCGCGCCGCGTCCGCGGTCCAGTCGTCGGTGAAGGCGACCTTGGCGCGGCGCCCGTAGCTCTCGACGTCGACCCGGAGCGTGGTGATCTCAAAGGGCTTGCCTTCCGCGACCGCGGTCACGGTACCGTGCTGGATTCCGGTCGGGATCGCCTTGAGGCCGGCGCCCTCGATCAGGCCGATGACCGCCTCGGGCGCAAGTTTGGTGGCGATGTCGATGTCCCGGACCACGCGCCCGGCGAGCGCGTCGCGCACGCAGCCGCCGACGAAGCGCGCCTCCGTGCCCTCGGCCGTGAGCGCCGCGATCACCGCGCGGGTCGCCGACGCGCGCATCCAGTCCTGCGGCGGGATTTTCCCGGCCGGGGTCATGGCGCACCTCGCTTCGGTCATTCGGCGACGTGGCTTGGCACGATCTCGCCGTCGATCAGCCGGGGCGCCTCCAGCTCGGTGCCCGGCGGCACGCCGGTCATCAGGCGCACCGAGATCAGCGCCGCGAGCACCAGTCCGAGGCCGGCGACGGCGAGCCAGGCCAAGGGGCCTTCCCGCAGGCTCGGATCAAAGGCCTGCCCCGCGGCCTCGGCGCGGAGGCGCATGATCTTGACGTAGCCGAGATAGAGCAGCAGCGGCAACAGGACCGGCAACACGATGGTGAGCAGGATCCGCAGCATAGTCAGCCATCCGAGTTCGGGTTCAGCACATCGGCCAGGTTGACCAGCATCCCGGCGGTCGCACCCCAGACGTAGTAGTCGCCATAGGGAAACACATAGAATTGCCGCTCCTTGCCCTGGTAGACGCGGCTTTGGCGCTGGCGATTCTTCGGCGCCAGAAAGAAGGCGAGCGGCACCTCGAAGACCTCGGCCACCTCGAAACTGTCGGGCTGGATCGGAAACGGCGGCGTCACCAGGCCGACCATGGGCACGACCTCGAAGCCGGTCCGGGTCACGTAGGTGTCCAACTGGCCGACCAGGCGCACCCGCGCCGGCGGCAGGCCGGTCTCCTCCTCGGCTTCCCGCAAGGCGGCCGCGCCGGGACCGGCGTCGCTGGCCTCGATGCGTCCGCCGGGGAAGGCGATCTGGCCGGCGTGGTCGTCCAGATGATCGGTGCGGCGGGTCAGAAGCACGGTCAACGCCGCCGCGCGCTCGACGATCGGCACCAGCACCGCGGCCGGGATCAGGCTGCGGCCGGGCTGGTAGAGCTCGGGATTGAGGTCGTGATCGCCACGCGGCCGCTGGCTGGTATCGGGGACCCGCCCCATCAGCGCGGCCCGCCGCCCGGGCATGGGCGCGGACGCGAGCCGGCGCGCCACCTCCTCGGCGCTGACCGCGGCCGCGGTCATGCGGAACTGCCCAGAGGAAAGAATATGTCCTTGCTCCATACGCCCAACACCGTCTCGCCGCCTTCCTCATGCTCCACCGCGAGTTCGACCAGGTGATAGTACACCGAACGCGCGATCAGCGCCTCGAGTCCGTCCCGAACCAGGATATAGGGACTGGGCTCGCCGCTGTCAGGCGCGTGGGCGACCCGGATCGGATGCGTGGCGTCGGCCGCGACCCAGTCGTCGATATTGGTGCGGAAACGCAGGACTTGGCCGCGTCCCCTGCCTTCCGCGGCAATCTCGACCGCCACGAACGGCGCATCGTCCACGATCACCCGGCCGCGCTCGACCGGAGTCACGAGCCAGAATTCGCCATCCGCCTCGC
>CAXMQD010000145.1:0-4584 GCA_964194965.1 uncultured Acidimicrobiia bacterium
AGAGAGCGGCGTCGAGGCCGACGTGGTGATCCCGGTGCCCGATTCAGGCGTGCCGGCGGCGATCGGCTATGCCGCGGCCGCGGGTATTCCCTTCGAGCTCGGCATCATCCGCAACCACTACGTCGGGCGCACCTTCATCGAACCGGCCCAGCAGATTCGCCACCTCGGCGTCCGTCTTAAACACAACGCCAACCGGGCCAGCCTGACCGGCAAGCGGGTGGTACTGGTCGACGACTCCATCGTCCGCGGCACAACCTCGGTAAAGATCGTGGAGATGGTCCGCGCGGCGGGCGCGACCGAGGTGCATATGCGCATCGCCGCGCCGCCGAACGCCCATTCCTGCTTCTACGGCATCGATACGCCGGAAGAAGGCGAACTTCTGGCCTCGCACATGGACGTGGCCCAGATGAACGCGCATATCGGCACCGACAGCTTGGCTTTTATCTCCATGGATGGCCTGTACCGGGCCATGGGCGAGCCGGAACGCGATCCCGACGCGCCACGGTTCTGCGACGCCTGTTTTACCGGGGACTACCCGACCCAACTGACCGACCGCGACGGCGACGAACAGTCGAACCAACTGTCCCTGTTGGCCGAACTCGCTTGAGCCAAGCCTCCACCGGCAGCGGCCGCCTGGCCGGACGCATCGCGCTCGTTACCGGAGCTTCGCGCGGCATTGGCGCGGCCGTCGCCCGGCGCTTCGCCGCCGAGGGCGCGCAGCTGGTTCTGGTCGCGCGCACCGTGGGCGGGCTCGAAGAATTGGACGACCGGATTCGGCAGGACGGCGACCAGGGCGCGACCCTGGTGCCGCTCGATTTGCGCGAGTTCGACGCCATCGACCGCCTGGGCGCTTCGCTCTACGAGCGTTTCGGCCGCCTCGACGTGCTGGTCGGCAACGCCGGCGTGCTCGGCACGCTGTCGCCGGTCGGCCACATCGAGCCGCCCGGCTGGGCCGAGGTCATGGACATCAACCTGACCGCCAACTGGCGGCTGATCCGTAGCCTCGACCCGCTACTGCGGCGCTCGCAAGCCGGCCGCGCGATCTTCGTCAGCTCCGGCGCGGCGGTAGCGCCTCACGCCTATTGGGGCGCCTACGCGGTGTCCAAGGCGGCGCTGGAAATGCTGGTTAAGACCTACGCCGCCGAGCTCGCCAAGACCAAGGTTCGCGCCAACCTGATCGATCCCGGCGCGGTCCGCACCGCCATGCGCGCCAAGGCCTTCCCCGGCGAGGACCCCGGGTCCCTGCCCGCCCCCGAAGCCATCGCCGAGACCTTCGTGGAGTTGGCCGAGGCCGCCTGCACAAAAAACGGCGAGGTCGTGCGGGCGTACTAAGGGCGTTTACTGAAAAGGGAGGCTCGTGTCAGTGCCGGCCCGCCCATGTCGGCTCCAGGGCCAAAACTGGACGTGCTGGAGGGTCGGTCGGAACGGGCAGCCATAGCCAAGACCAGTCGAACGATTGATTCTAACGAACGTCTCGAACGATTGATTCTAACGAACGTCTACTGTGCGGACAAAGCAGCCCCAATACTGTCGACGATCTCCTGGCTTACGAAACGGATTTCTCTGTGATTTTCGTGAGGCAGCACCCTTCTTTGCCCGGAGACCATAGTTCGAGTTCATAATTGAAACCTGCAGTGTCCAGGGCAGCTTGGTCCCAGGCAGATGCACAATACAGCAAAGTGCAAACTTCTTCATCGCTGCGCCCGGCCGCTATCCACGCATCCTTCAACGGGCAGGTCATATTTTTGAACTCGAGACAGGTGTCGTTTAGCTGTCTGATATCGGTTGAATACGTCACACCGTTGTCAGGGGTTTTTGCAAAGCATTCAGCCATGCCTGCAAAATCGCGCGGGCCAAAATGCGCCAATGTCTTGCCCACGGCCGTGCCGCGCGCATGGCTGGCACTGCGCATCACGCTGACAGCTTCAGTCTCACCATATCGTTTTGACAGTTCTCGAAATACTTCGAGATAAATTCTTCCACGTTCTTTAATGGCGTCTCTTATTAGGGAGTTAGATTGTTTCTGGTTCATTTTTAGGCCACTCCGTATTTCATCGAACCGTTATACCAGCATGACGTTATCGTTCTGGAAGATCGTTGCACAACTCAGAAATCCTCTGTTGGAGGAATAGAAAAACTGAGTCTCCATGGGCATCATTTCGTGTCATTCTGCGCCGAGGAGAAAAAGATGACCTACAGACTTCCTTCGCTAAACACCTTGCGTGCTTTCGAAGCGGCAGCGCGACATCTGAGTTTCAAGATGGCCGCCAGCGAGCTTGGTGTTACAGCGGGCGCCGTTAGCCAACAGGTCAAGAAATTGGAGAGGTCTCTGGGTGTGGCTTTGTTCCGCCGATTACCACAGGGTTTGCTTCTGACCGATGGGGGTGAGACATATCTACCCCGGATCACCAAAATCTTTGAAAATTTGACCGAAGCCACAGAAGCAATTGCACCTGAAATGAATGGCAAAAAATTCAATGTCGGCATTTGTTCCAAAGCGAAGACTGTTTTGCCACCGAATTGGCCAAACCACTGCGACCACCTGAAACCTTATGTGCGAAACGTGATCCAAACGACTGATGTTGAGATGGTTAGAACCAATGAGATTGATTGTCTGATTCGACTTGGCGGCGGCCCCTATGGGGACCTTGCTTTGATTGTAATTCCCAGCTCGACAAGCACAACGGAACATCCAGAGGAACTGCATTTTCTATGCAAACCCGGTCTTGCAGACTGCCGACAATCCAAGGCCATACTAGAAAACCTAAAGGAACACGCAGGTTCAAATTCGTAACATCCGTTTGTGTCGCTTCGCGCGATAGCGGCGCAGTACCGGTGAGTTTGGGCTCGATCCTGCCAATCGCGCGTGCCGCCTGCGACGTCCGGGTTGGGTCAATACCGGCTGTTTTGAACACCGCTGGTGCAGGTCCGAAATGGGGCCTGAAGCCGACATCGCCGCTCGCGAAATCAGGCTCTTTGCCCACGGGCCAGTCACCTATTATTTCTTCGGCGCGTAGGGGTTCTCGCCCTTGCGTAGGGCGATTCGGATCGGGGTGCCGGGCAGGTCGAAATCCTCCCGGATCGCGTTTTCCAGATAGCGCAGGTAGGAATCGGGCAATTTATTGGGCCGCGAGCAGAAAATCGCGAAGCTGGGCGGCCGGGTCTTGGCCTGGGTGATGTAGCGCAGCTTGATGCGCCGTCCACCGGGCGCGGGGGGCGGGTGGCGCTCGAGGGTGGCGGCCAGCCAGCGGTTGAGAGCGGCGGTGGGAATGCGCCGGTTCCAAATTTCGTAGGCGGTGAAGACCGCGTCCAACAGGCGGTCCAACTTGTCGCCCCGGAGCGCCGAGATGGTCACCACCGGCACGCCGCGGGTCTGTGGAAAAGAGCGCTCCAGGCGATCGGAAAGCGCCTGCATCGTACCCGCGCGGTCGGGACAGAGGTCCCACTTGTTGACCGCGATGACCAGCGCCCGCCCCTCGTCCACGACCTGGCGCGCGATGGTCAGGTCCTGTTTCTCCATCGGCGCCTCGGCGTCGAGCAACAACACCACGACATGGGCGAAGTTGACCGCGCGCTGGGTATCGGCGGCGGACATCTTCTCCAGCTTTTCCACCGCCTTGGCGCGGCGGCGCAGGCCGGCGGTGTCGATCAAGCGGATCGGCTGGTCCTTGTAGCGCCACTCGATGGCGATGGCGTCGCGGGTGATTCCGGCCTCGGGCCCGGTCAGCACCCGCTCCTCGCCGATCAGCTTGTTGACCAGGGTCGACTTGCCGACGTTGGGGCGGCCGACGATGGCGAGCTGCATCGGCCTGTCCTGGTCCGCCTCCGCGGCCGATTGGTCTGGCTCCGTCACGTCGCCGACAGCCGCCGCGATGGTGTCGCGCAGATCGGAGAGGCCGAGGTTGTGCTCGGCCGAAAGCGGCACCGCCTCACCCAGGCCGAGCGCGAAGGCCTCCATGCGGCCGGCCTCGCTGTCCCGGCCCTCGCACTTGTTGGCGGCCAGGACCACCGGTGTGGATCCGCGCCGCAGCCAATCGGCAAAGTGTCGATCGAGCGGCGTCAGGCCGGCCCGGGCATCGATCAACAACAGCGCCAGATCGGCCGACTCCACGGCGCGCTCAGTCTGGTCGCGCATGCGCGCCTCCAGACTCGCCGCCTCGGCCTCGTCGAGCCCGGCGGTGTCGATCACCGTGAACGTGAGATCGAACAGCCGCGCCGTGCCCTCGCGCCGGTCGCGGGTCACGCCGGGCTCTTCGGAGACCAGCGCCAGGCGCTTGCCGACCAGGCGATTGAACAGCGTCGACTTGCCGACGTTGGGGCGGCCGACGATGGCGACCGTGAAGCTCATGTTAGCTATATCTCGTTATCTCCGCGCGCGCGGAATCGCGCGCTAGCGCCTAGTGTCCCGATTCTGATGGTCGATGGATCGAACTTCAGAATCGGGACACCAACTCTTTAGATTCTAGTGTGATTCAGCTTCCAATGTTCGTCACATTCAATGTGACGAACATTGGAATCATCACACTAGCGCAGGACCACCAATCTGGCGTCCTCGGTCAGAAAATACAGACTGTTGTCGGCCAC
>CAXMQD010000146.1:0-22449 GCA_964194965.1 uncultured Acidimicrobiia bacterium
TGGCACACCTACTTTTATGGGCCGCGATTAGACGAGATTCCCCGAGCATGATGCACGTAAATCCCCGCTCCACCACCGGCATTTGCGGATTGCCCGCCGGGCCACCGAAACCCGCTGTGGTGCTACCTATATGCTACCTGGGTATTTTGGAAAATCGGATAAGATACCTTAACCTATTGATCTAATTGGTGGGAGCAGTAGGACTCGAACCTACGACCCGCTGATTAAGAGGCAGCAGGTCCAATCTCTGCCCCCTTTATGAACAAAAGCAAATTAAGGCAGTTGCGGGCCCCCGCAACCAACCATTTCGTACTGCCCGGGTCCCTTGAGGATCCGGTTTTTTTATTGTCTGCTCCTTGACCTGACCCCAAGAACCGGTCACTCGGCTTGAGATCTCGGGTTGATGATACTGCGCGCCTTTTCGCCCTTGTTGTCATCCCGTCCGGGGCATGCCCGCGATGGGGTGAGGCGAGTTCCTCGGGCGTCATGTAGCCCGGGGCCGAGCGCGGCCAAGCGAACGCGGTTTCGACAGACCCAGTCGTCAAGCGCCAGCCCGCGCATCTTCAGGCCGGCGTACTTCGCCTTCCAGCGATAAAAACTCTGCTCCGAGACCCCGTGCCGCCGGGTGATCTCCGCGACCGTCCCGCCGGCCTCCTGCTCGCGCAGGACCCCGATGATCCACTCCTCGCTAAATCGACGATTCACAAGAAGCCCTCCTGCCTTTGGAGAACTCTCTGGCCTCATGACCCGGATTCAGGGGGAACCGGGCAAATGCTGCCACGCATTTGGCGTAACAAAACGATTTTATCTGATCCAGTAATATAATAGAGTATGGGTTGTCTTTAATCCTATCAAAATACACCGCGCGCAAGCGTCAACTCAAAATGGGGAGGATGACACGTGAAGAAAATATCGATATTGGCCACCAAGATCATCGCGGTGGCGATGGTTTTCACCGGCTTTGCCATGGTCTCGGCGGCACAAGCGGACAAGATCACGCTGCATGGCGCCAGCCAGTTTGACGAAAAGCACGCATTTACGCGTCTGATGCGCAAGTTCGAACAACTGACCAAACTCTATTACGGCGGCGAGCACGAGATCGAGTTCGTTATGCATCTGAACAGCGAACTTGGTCTTGAAAAAGACTATGTCGCCTACATGAACCAAGGTCTATCGGTCGATTATGCCGTCGCCTCGCCGTCGCACATGTCGACATTTTCGAAAATGGCGACGTTGCTGGACCCGCCGATGCTGTACCGCGACGCCGGGCATTGGAGCAAAGTGCTTTCCGGCGACGTAATGCAACCTATCGTCGACGACATCTACGAACGGGCTGACATTCTGTTGCTCGGTTATGGCGGCGGCGGTGTGCGTCACCTGATCGTCAACAAGCCTGTCACCAACATGGCGGAGATCAAGAACGTTCCGATCCGCGTCATGGGCGCGCCCATTCAGACCAAATTGTTCAATGCCTTTGGCATGTCACCCAACGTCATAGCGTATTCGGAAGTCTATAACGCCATACAAACCGGTGTCATCGACGCGGCTGAAAACGAAGCCGCCGGCATCCGCCAAATGAAGTTCTACGAAGTAGGACCGAACATTTCCTTGACCGCGCACTCCATCACCGTGCGCCCGTTGGCCTTCAGCGGCAAGACGTTGCGGCGCCTGCCGGAAGACCTGCAATCGGCAATCATCCAAGCCGGCAAGGATGCCGGGACATACGGCCGGGTCATCGAGCTTAGTGAAGGTTCGGGAATCATGGCGGAAATGGAAGAAAGCGGTAAGCTTAAGACGGTCATGTTCACCGAACGTCAGATGCTCATTGATGCCGCCATACCGGTCCTGAAGGATTATTTCAACGACCTCGACGCCTCAGATCTGTACAATGCCATCCAAGCGGTAAAATAGACCGACGTCCGCTAAGGGTATGAGGTAAATCAATGGGATCGGCGGCTATTTTGGGCCGCCGATCCTTTTTTTTGAGGCCGAGATGAAAAAGATTCTCGACGGATACTTTGTGTTTCTCAAAATCGTGTTGACGATATTAATGGGCGTGCTGATCGTTCCGGTGACGATGCAGATTTTCGCCCGCTACATCGATTTTATCCCCCGCTACATCTGGACCGAGGAATTGGCGCGGTTCTGTTTCATCTGGATCATTCTGATCGGCGCCATGATTGCGTTGCGCGAGAACGAACATTTCACTGTCGATCTGTTACCGGTGCCCAAGACCAACCGCGGCAAGGCCATATCATTGATGATTGTCGATCTGATGGCCTTCATCATGGCGGTGATCTTCGTGGCCTGGGGCTGGCCGCTGGTCAAATTCGGATTGCTGCAGACGTCTGAAATGGCCGAGTTGCCCATGGTTTTCATTTATATGGCGTGGCCGTTGACGGGCATTACCTGGATCTTGTTTCTGGCTGAACGCCTGGTCGATCATATCCGTCTTTACCGGAGCGACGCCGCATGACGGCCTGGCAAATTGCGGCGATCCTGTTCCCGCTCTTCATCATTCTTGTGGTCATGCGGGTGCCCGTGGCATTCGCGTTGGGATTGGCCTGCATCCCCGTGTTCCTGCTGGAAGAACGGTTGACGCCGTTTTTGCTCATGAACGAGATGTTCAAGTCCTATAACGCGTTCTTGCTGTTAGCGGTGCCGTTCTTCCTGCTGGCGGCGAATATCATGAACGCGGCCGGCATCACGGACCGGCTGGTGCAGCTATCGCGGTCCATGGTCGGCCATTTGCCGGGCGGACTGGGACACGTCAATGTCATCGTCAGCATGCTGTTCGCCGGAATCTCCGGATCGTCGACGGCGGATGCGGCCGGGATCGGCTCTTTGCTGATTCCGCAAATGAAAAAACAGGGCTATTCCCCCAGTTTTTCCGTCGCCATCACGGCCTGTTCGTCAGTCATGGGTGTCGTTATTCCACCCAGTATTCTGATGGTTGTCTGGGGTGGATTGATGTCGGTCTCCATCGGCGGTTTGTTTTTGGCCGGCGTCGTCCCCGGCATTCTGATCGCCGGCTCGCAGATGCTGGCTGTTTACATATTCGCCAAGATTTACGACTATCCGAAGTATGCCCGATCGTCGCTGAAGGCGTTTTTCTGGGCGCTAGTCCACGCGGTGCCACCTTTGATGACGCCACTGATTATCGTTGGTGGGATCGTCGCCGGATTCTTCACGCCGACCGAGGCCTCCGTCATCGCGGTGCTGTATTCCCTGATTCTGGGCGGCGTTTTTTACCGGACGATCGGTTTTCACAACATTCCGTCGATCCTGTATAACTCCGCGAAATTCGCCGCCATGTCCTTGTTTTGCATCGGCACGGCTTCGGCCTTCGGTTGGTTGTTGGCGTATTTCAAAATTCCGGCGGCGGTGGTTCAGTTCCTGGAACCTTTCGGCGTCGGTCCGACCAGCACCGGCTTGATCGTGGCCGGATCATTTCTGCTAATCGGCATGTTCATCGACGCGATTCCGGCAATCATTATCCTCGGCACGGTGCTGTGGCCGTTGGCGGAAGTTTCACACATGCACCCAATTCATTTTGCGATTATCGGGGTGATCTCCCTGGCGTTCGGTTTGGTAACGCCGCCTTACGGTTTGTGTCTTTTGATCGCTTGTAAGATCGGCGATATCGAGGTCAAGAATGCGCTGCGCGACGTCGCGATCGTGCTGATGCCCATGTTCCTGGTCCTATTGATCGTTATCTTTTTCCCGGAGCTAATATTGGCGTTGCCGAAATTGCTGATGGCGAAATTCATTTAGCTATCGAGAGACACCCGGGAGTGGCCGCCGCGGAAGTTTTCGGCGGCCGCGAGGGTGCATTTCGGATGGTGGCGCACCGAGGCTTCGACAGGCACCACGTCTCCCACTCCAAGGCATAGTCGATCCATTCCGCGTTCAATCGCGCCGCGGCATCGATACATCCGCTAGATTGGGCGTCACAGGCATCGCGGAGATAGGGTGAAATTTCGGTAGAATTGACCGCGGACAGGGTATGCAATCCCAGTTGAATATCCGCGTCGGCACGGGACTCACGGACCGGACCGCCGCGATTTTCGTCGAAAGTCTCCAGAGCGTTCGGGACAACGTCGATCTGACAATCCAAATATTTGAAGTCTTTGGTTTGGCCCGAGCGACGGATTCCTCCATAGAGGGTTTTCCGATTGGTGTCGACGCCGATGTGGTCTTTGAAGCTCATGAACTTCTCGTTGTTTGAAAATCCGCGCATAAATTGAACGCCGGTGTTCTTAATTCAAATTGCGGTTGGTTTCCGTAATCGACCAAAACCCTTACTAGAAAGTTTCGAGTATCCACTTGACGAAATTGCTTTTGTCATCTGGTAATCCGGTATGGCGGAAAATTACACATTCGAACGGGACCGAGCCTACCATCGCCTACTGGAACTGGTCATGGCGGGTGGGCTTGATCCCGAACAGCCCCTTTCGGAATGCAAACTGGCCCATCTCCTGGCCGTCGGGCGCACGCCTGTACGCGAAGCCATAAAGCGGATGACCGGCGAGGGATTGGTTGAGGTTCGCCCTGCACGAGGAACCTACATTCGCCAGATTACGCGGGCGGACGTATTGGAAATTTACGAAGTCCGTTATGGCGTCGAGGGAATTGCCGCTTATCTTGCTGCCGAACGGGGGCCGACCGATAAATTTTCCCATTACCGCCAAACATTTCTTGATATGATCGAGAGGCCGGACGCTTTCGGCTTGGCCGAAATTCATCGGTTCGGGCAGGATTTTCATGTGGAAGTAGTCTGAGCGGCTAGGAACCAATATCTTCTTGAACTTTATGAGCCGATGCGCTTGCGCCACCAGGTGGCATTCGGATTGCCCCGTATGTACGATCATCAGTCCGTGCACGCGTCGGTGCACGAACACCTGGAAATTCTGAACGCCGTCGAGAAACGCGAACCCGCGCGGGCCCGCCAGTTAATCTGTGATCACTTGGCAACGGGCTTAGCTGTACGTTCGCGGATCATCGAGCAATTCGAATGCAAGTCGAATTCGGTGAAGGCCGCCAGCTGATGGGGTACGTTTCTCACATCGAATGTTGGCAGACCGGAGAGCGAGTCGATCCGCTAAGCGCTCCTGACTATCAATCCGGCGATTTTGCGGAAGTTCGATATGATCTCGAAGCCATTCGCCGGGAAGTCGATCGAGACGCGCTGTCCCGGGGACCGGCGACCATGTGGCGCTATTCCGACCTGTTGCCGCTGGCGGACCCGGCGATGGCTGTGACGCTAGGCGAAGGTTGGACACCTCTCTTACCCGCGTCCAATCTCGGTCGGGAAATCGGGGTGAGAGATCTCTATCTCAAGGACGAAGGGCAAAATCCGTCCGGCACCTTCAAGGACCGCGGGGCCTCCATGTCCGTCAGCCGGCTCAAGGAACTGGGTGTTTCCACCGTCGTTCACAATTCCTCCGGCAATGCCGGCGGATCTTGGGGCCTTTATGCCGCCCGGGCGGGGCTCCGGTGCGTCAATTTGCTGCCCCACGACGTCTTGCCGGCAAGCTTGATGCAAAGTGAATTATCCGGGGCCGAAACCTTCGTGCTCGACGGCGATTGGAAGGATGCCGGTGCCATAGTCGCCACATCGGTAGAACGGAACGGTTGGTTCGATGTGCGGACGCTGAAAGAGCCTTATCGCCTCGAAGGCAAAAAGACTATGGGATACGAGATTGCTGAACAATTGGGCTGGGTTCTGCCAGATGCCATCGTTTACCCGACAGGCGGTGGCATCGGTGCCATCGCCATTTACAAGGGTTTGCGCGAATTGCAGCAACTCGGGTGGGTGGCGCCCGGCCCGCTTCCGAAATTGATTGTGACCCAGTTCGCAGGCTGCGCGCCGATCGTGCGGGCGTTCGAAAATGACGCCGATGCGGCGGTGCTCTGGGAGGACCTCGACGTGCCGCCGGGCGGCCTCAAGTCGGTTCGGCCACCGGGCGACAAGAAAGTACTCCAACTGATCCGCGAAACGAACGGGATAGCGGTTAGCGTCGGCACGGACGAAGCGATCGGGATGGTTGGAATGGTAACCCGGCTCGAAGGAGTATTCCCGTGCCCGGAATCGGGAACGGCCGTCGCCGGATTGAAGACAGCGCTCGCGCGTGGCACGGTCCTTCCCGACGAACGGGTCGTCATCATGTGCACGGGCAGCGGATTAAAATCCATCCCTGTCTTGCCGCGGCGGAATGCGGCTAGGGTCGAATTCGGAGACGTGTTAACGTGAAAATAGAAATCGAGATCAATCGATCAAATGTCGAAAGAACAAATGGGATGTCGGGGCGCTTCAAAGGCTTTCCACATATCGACGGCAACCAACCGGGAACTGCGTGCCATGCCGTCCGCGCACAACCACCTTACAGGGAGACTAAAGCATGAAGTCGACATTCACAAAATTTGCGATGGCCGTCGTAGCCGGTTCCGTCGCCTTGTCCGGCGCAACGTCCGCCTGGGCCGATGACGGCCCGACAGTCAAGGCCATAAAGGATCGTGGCGAAGTGTTATGCGGCGTTCACCAGGGCCGATATGGTTTTGCCATCGCGGACAGCCAGGGCAAATGGAAAGGTCTCGATGTCGATTACTGCAAAGCCGTAGCGGCGGCGGTACTCGGCGATGCCGGCAAGGTCAAATATCTGCCCATGGGTAGCGTGCAACGATTCCCCGCCTTGCAATCGGGTGAAATCGATATGTTGTCGAGAACCACGACGATAACGCTCACGCGAGATTCGGCGCTTGGCTTGAATTTCGGTCCGCCGACTTTCTACACAGGCACCGGTTTCATGGTTCGCAAGGCCATTGGCGCCAGCAAAATTGAAGACCTGAACGGCGCCGCCGTCTGCGTATTTCCGGGATCGACGACGGAAAAGAATATCGCCGCTCTGTTCGCTTCCAAGGGCATGGAGTACACGCCCGTGGTTATCGAAAGTTCGAAGCAACTGGTCGGTGCCTATATGTCGGGTCGCTGCGACGTCCTGTCCATGGACCAGGCGGGCCTTCCAGGCCATAAACAATTTGACGCCGACAATCCCGATGAACACGTAATCTTGCCAGGCGTGTTTTCGAAAGAACCGCTCGGCATCGGTGTTCGGGCCGGCGATGATCAGTGGTTCGACATCATCAAGTGGGTGACGCATGTGACTTTTAACGCCGAGGAATGGGGTGTTTCGTCAGAGAACGTCGACCAGATGAAAGCGGAGTCCAAGGACATCAACGTGCAGCGCCTACTAGGCGTCAAGGGTGACCTCGGGAAAAAACTGGGGCTTGGCAACGACTGGGCTTACAACGTCATCAAACAAGTGGGTAACTATGGCGAAATATACGATCGCAACTGGGGGCCGCCGCTCAACTTGGCCCGTGGCGTCAACGAACTTTGGACGAACGGGGGCCTGATGTACGGCTTCCCGATGAAGTAACAGTTCGTTTTCTCGAGCGATGGCCGGCGGCGCCGATTCGAATTGGGCGGCGCCGGCCATTCTTGATTGCTTCGGTTAAATTTGGTGAATGACATGCCCGCGCTGACGGACGGAAAAAAGACCGGCGGCTCGTTCCTGTATGATCGCGGCTTCCGGAGTCTAGCGTACCAAATTCTGCTCGGCGTTTTCCTCGCGTTTTTGGCTTGGACACTCTATTCCAACGTCAATGAGAATCTGTCGCGGCAAGGCATCGCCACGGGGTGGGATTTCCTGCAAACGTCCGCCGGGTTCGACATCGGCGAGTCCGTTATTGCGTACAGTGCCGCCGATACCTATGGCCGCGCCCTCGTTGTCGGGGGCTTGAACACCATACGGGTCGCTTTTTTCGGCATCATCTTCGCTACGATCCTCGGCGTTTTCATGGGAATCGCGCGGGTCTCGGGCAACTGGCTGCTTTCAAATCTCGCCTCGATGTACGTCGAAACCTGCCGCAACGTGCCGGTCGTGCTGCACGTCATTTTTTGGGGAACGGTCATTCACCTGCTGCCCCAGCCCCGACAGGCTATCATTCCCTTCGAGGGTGTATTTATCATGAACCGGGGCGTCGTCATGCCGTTCCCCGTTTACGACCCGGCCTATCCCTGGGTCGGCGCCGCCTTGGCTGCCGGCTTGGTCGGCGTTTTCTTTTTTAGCAGGTGGGCCCGGCGCAAACGTGAATTGACCGGAAAATATATTGCGACGTTCTGGCCGGGTCTGGGAGTGATCTTCGTTCCGGCACTGGTGGTCTGGGTCGCGTTTGGTGCGCCGCTCGTTTGGGATGTGCCCGCTTTGAAGGGGTTTAATTTCAAGGGTGGTTTACAGATGTCGCCGGAATTCTTCGCGCTGTTGGTGGGCATCACCGTTTACACAGGCGCGTTTATTGCCGAGATCGTGCGTTCCGGCATCCAATCCGTGCCATCCGGCCAGATCGAAGCGGCCCGCGCCATCGGCCTGCGTTCGGGATTTATCATGCGGTACATAACCATGCCACAAGCGCTGCGGGTTATCGTACCCCCAACGGCGAGCCAGTACCTCAGTCTGACCAAGAATTCATCTTTGGGTGTGCTGATCGGTTACCCCGATCTCGTCAATATTGGCAATACGACACTGAATCAGACCGGTCAGGCGGTCGAGGCGATCGCCATCATGATGCTGGTATATTTGACCATCAGTATCGTCATTTCGACGTTCATGAATGTCTACAATCGCTTGGTCGCGATCGAGGAGCGATGACGCTATGGCCGAGCTAGCCAGTCGTACTGTCCCCGCGGCGCCGCGGGATGGGATCATGGCGGGCGAATCGCCGCCGGCGCCCAAGCGTACGCCACCGCCCCCGACGGTACGCGTTCCCGTACTTCGATGGATCAAAGAAAACCTGGCGAATTCCCCCTTGAATGTGGTTGTCACCGTCGTGTGCTTGATTGGCCTCTATTTCGCGGTTCCGGCCTTCGTGGAATGGGGGATTCTTGAAGCCGTATTCACGGCCGAAAGCCACGAGGATTGCCGTGCCGCAAGTGGCGCATGCTGGGCAGTGATTGCCGAAAAACATCGGCCCATGTTCTTTGGCGTTTATCCGTTTGAAGAGCACTGGCGGCTAATTCTGGCACTTATACTTTATCTCGGAGCGATTGGCGTAACGATGATGCCGAGGTTCTGGTCATACAGAATTTTGGCGCCGCTCTGGCTGTTCACTCTTGCCGCGACCTTGACGTTACTTTGGGGTGGTTTCATGGGTCTTGTGGAAGTGGATACCAGTCAATGGGGCGGCCTGCCGCTAACCATGGTGCTGTTTTCGGGCACGCTCGTGATCGGATTTCCACTTGCCATTTTTTTGGCCCTTGGCCGTCGGTCGACCATGCCGGCGGTAAAGGCCACATGCGTGATATTTATCGAATGCCTGCGCGGCGTGCCGTTGATCACAATCCTGTTTGTTGCGGTGAACGTATTTCCACTTTTTCTGCCCCGGGGTCTGGAATTCGACAAACTACTCCGGGTTATGGTGGGTATGGCGATATTCTTCGCTTGTTACGAAGCGGAGGTGATCCGCGGAGGCCTGCAAGCTATTTCAAGAGGGCAATACGAAGCAGCGGAGTCAATGGGTCTCGGATATTGGCAGACCATGACCCGTATTATACTCCCGCAAGCACTAAGGATTTGTCTGCCCGGGATCGTCAACCACATCATTGCGGCTTTCAAGAACACGTCGTTCGTATTGATCATCGGAATGTTCGATATGCTAACCGCCACGACTTCGGTCATGCAGGACCCGGTGTGGCGCCGATTCACAATCGAAGCCTATCTGTGCGTTGGTTTTATCTATTTCATTTTCTGTTATGCCTTGTCCAAGTACAGCCATCAAGTCGAACGTTGGCTGAACGAGGGTAAACGATTCTAATTTCGGGGATTCCGCCATGAACGAGCGTGCTCAAAACGACCAGACGAAGACGGACAACGGCGACGCCGTAATCCAATTGGAAAACGTGAACAAGTGGTATGGCGATTTTCAGGCGCTCGTCGACATCAACCTGAGCGTAAACCGCGGCGATCGTGTCGTCGTCTGCGGTCCGTCCGGATCGGGAAAGTCGACGATGATCCGGTGCATCAATCGTCTGGAACACCATCAGCGCGGCCGAATAGTTGTCGATGGCATTGAGCTGACGGACAATTTGAAGAACATTGAGGCCGTCCGAAGCGAGGTCGGCATGGTGTTTCAATCCTTCAACCTGTTTCCTCATATGCGGGTCATCGACAACTTGACGATTGCGCCTATGTTGGTTCGGAAGATGCCCAAGAAGGACGCAGAACAGCTTGCCATGACCTATCTGGAGCGTGTCCAAATTCCGGAGCAAGCCTTTAAGTACCCGGGTCAACTTTCCGGCGGGCAGCAACAACGCGTCGCTATTGCCCGTTCATTGTGCATGCAACCGCGGATCATGCTGTTCGATGAACCGACGTCCGCCCTGGACCCTGAAATGATCAAGGAAGTCCTCGACGTCATGGTGGAACTGGCTGAGGACGGTATGACCATGATCGTGGTTACGCACGAGATGGGTTTCGCAAAAACTGTCGCCGACACCATGATCTTTATGGATATGGGTGAGATCGTTGAAGTCGCCGATCCCGACGTATTTTTCACCGCGCCAAAGAGCGATCGCACGCAACTCTTCCTCAAACAAATTTTGACACACTAGACCAAGGGTCGGACAGGTGGGAATGGACCAATCGATGCGGAAAGAAAATTTCGACGATATCGACTGGACGATGTTGCGCGCCGATTTTCCGACCACCGAAAAATTCTGCTACATGAATCTCGCGAACAAGGCGATTCTGCCCCGCAGTGTGGAGGCGTCCATGCAGTCGTGGTTGGAAGATGTCTATGAGAATGCTGGCGTCGAGGCCTTTTCCATGGACGAAATCGAAAAAACCCGTGCTCAAGTGGCCGACACGTTCGGTGCCCCGAAGGAATGTATCGCGCTAGTAAAAAACACCTCCGAAGGCGTGAACATCGTTGCCCAGGGATTCCCGTGGACGGTCGGCGACAATGTCGTAATTTCCGAGTTGGAACACGAGAACAATACGTTTCCCTGGCGGCATCTAGCCAGGCGCGGTATCGAAATTCGCGTGGCGGAGCCGGGGCCCGACGGCTGTATTTCGGTTGATCAATACCGTGAGATCGTCGATGGCCGGACGCGGATTCTTGCGGTCGGTTGGGTCGTGTACGGGAACGGATACCGTGCGGATCTGCGAGTGCTCTCGGATTTCTGCCATGAAAACGATGTGAAGCTATTGGTCGATGGGATTCAGGCCGTGGGGATCCTCAGCGACCGCATCGATGATTTGGGTGCGGATGTCCTACTGGCGGGCGGGCATAAGGCGCAATTCAGCCTTGCCGGAGCCGGGTTCATGTATGCGACGCCGGAAATGATCTCGAGCCTGACGCCTCCTTATGCGGCCAAGTTCAGTTTCGACACGCTCGACCGGACCGTTCCCGACCCCGGTCTCGCGACCGATGCCCACAGGTTCGAGTATGGTAATCCCAATTTTCTCGGCACATGGGTGCAGCGGCGTTCGGCCGAATATCTCAAGTCCGTCGGGTTGGTAAATATCGAGGCCCGGGTTCGCCATTTGACGACCTACTTGATTGAAACGGCCGACCAATACCAAATCCATGTGCGGACCCCGAGACCCTGGGCGCGCCGCGCCGGAATTGTTAGTCTGGATCTCGGGCGGCACGCCGGTGATACCGTCCGGAAACTGAATGACCAAGGAATCGTCGTCGCGGAAAAGGATGGGCATCTCCGGGCGTCGCTGCATTTCTACAATAACGAGGACGATATTGAGCGCTTCTTCTCGGCCCTTCGTGGCCTTTAGCGTCAGTCCATCAAGGCCGCGCAGGCGCGCTGAATCCGTATGCAGGCTTCCGTAAGTTCCTCGACACTAGACGCATAGGTAATTCGGAAATGTGGGGAAACGCCGTAGACGGCGCCATGTACCGCCGCCACATTCTCCGTTTCCAAAAGATATTGCACAAACTCCCGGTCGTTTTCGATCACTCGGCCGCTCGGTGTTTTCCGGCCGATGACGCCCGCGCAACTGGGGTAGACATAAAACGCGCCCTTGGGCTTGGGGCAGGAAAGGCCCGTCGCCTGATTGAGCATGGAAACAACGAGATCCCGGCGCTCTTCGAAGGATTTGGCACGGTCTCTCAAGAAATCTTGTGGCCCCTGGAGGGCGGCGATTGCGGCCGCTTGCCCGATGGAACTGGCACCGGACGAAACCAGAGACTGTAATTTCGTCATTTGCTGGACCATCTCCGCCGTGGTGCCCGCATATCCAACCCGCCACCCGGTCATCGCATAGGCTTTCGAAACACCGTTGATGGTGACCGTGCGATCCCGAAGCCGGGGTTCGACCTGCGCGATCGTCGCGAACTTGAGACCATCGAAGGTAATGTGCTCGTAAATGTCGTCCGTGATAATACCGACGCCCGGATGATCAAGCAGCACGTCCGCGAGGGCGCGCAGGTCCGCCGCTTCATAGACCGCGCCTGTTGGGTTGCTGGGGGAATTAAGCAACAACCACCGTGTCTTCGGTGTTATCGCCGCCGCCAATTGTTCGGGATTCAGTTTGAAATCCTGATCGGCGCCGCACGGGACAACAACCGCCTTTCCTTTGGCGAAATTGATCATGTCGAGATAGGCGATGTAATATGGCGCCGGCAAAATGACCTCGTCTCCGACGCCGGTCCAGGCCATGACGGCGTTGAACAAAACCTGCTTCGCGCCGTTGCCGATAATGATTTCATCGCGGCTAAAAGTCAGATCGTTCTCTCGCTTGAATTTTTCGATTACGGAGTTTTTCAGTTCGACGGAACCGGAGATGGTCGTGTATTTTGTCTCGCCGCGCTTGGCCGCGGCGTTGGCGGCATCAATGACGTGATCAGGAGTCGGAAAATCCGGCTGGCCGGAGCTGAGCGCGATAACATCGGCGCCATCCGCCTTCATTTCCCGTGCCCGTTGTGACATGGCCGCACTGGCCGATGTTTCGATCAAACTCATTCGTTCCGCGTATACGGTGCGCTCCGTCACGTGATTACCTTTCTTTAAGTCAATTTAGTGGGAGGTGCGCCAACCACGGGCCAGCTCGATGACCCGGCCAATATCGTCAACATTGTTATAGACATGCAGCGCAAATCGGATCATGCCGCGCCGGATTGTGTGTATGACGCCGTTCTCGAAAAGATGCTTCGACAAATCTTGGATTTCAGGATCGTCCGTGCTGTCGTGTCCGCCGCCGGGTTTACCAATGCAAACGATGGATCCCAGGTGCGGCCCGGGTTCTCCGCCGGCAACGGGAAGGCCGAGATCCAGCAATTCGGTGACCAACCGATGGGAAAGCTTGGTGACGTGCGCTTCGATTCGCTCCGTGCCTACGGATGTGAGAATCTTCATGGATTCCAGGCAAGCCGCGGCTGCGGGATAGTTATAATTGCCCACATCGAACCGCTTCGCGCCCGCCATCAGCCGGTAGTTCGTCGCACCCATGGTTGCTTCGTGCGCTCCTTCGCCCAAGTCGACGCCGAATCGTGCCAAATAGACGGGTGTAATCCGTTCCGCCCATGCGTTACGGCAGTAAAGAAATCCCATGCCGTAAAGCCCGCACAGTCCCTTTTGGGTCGATGTGGCAAGACCGTCGACACCCAACGCATTGACATCCGTATGGAGTACGCCGACCGATTGCACGGCATCAACCAAAAGAAAAACGTCACGTTCCCGGCAAATCTCGCCGAGGTGCCGGACATCGCTGCGAAATCCGGGCGAAAAGGTCACGGTCGGAAGCGTGACGAGACGGGTGCGGTCGTCCATGGCCGCGATCATCGCCTCAATATCGATATGGCCGTCGCGGTCGGGAATCGCCCGAACCTTGATGCCGTGCCGCGCTTCTTGGTTCAACCAGGGATAGACGTTGTTGGGGTGCTCGAGATCGAGCGTGACCACCACGTTGTCGCCGGGTTTCCAGTCCAAGGACGCGGCCAGAATGTTCAGGCCCTCCGAAACATTTTTGGTCATGGCAATTTCGCCGGGCGTGGCGTTGATCAGTGCGGCGAACAGACGGCGGTTATCTTCGATCAGATCGAACAAGCCGGACTTATCCGTGCGCCCCAAAGCCAGATCGTCCAAATGGGCATCCACGGCCCGGCGGGCGGACATCGGAAGGAGTCCCCGCGTACACGAACTCAGATAGGTCGATTGGGCCGCGCCCGGGAACTCGTCCGAGGCGAGTGTGGCAAGATCAATCACCGGGTCAATTGTATATGAATCCATCGTTTCCTCTTAATCTAGGGGCAGTTTAGACTACGTGCGCGGGTCTTGCTATGTTTGCGGAAACTTTTTTCAGAACCGGAGTTCAACATGACCGAACATCTCCTGACCAAAAAACAGGGTCACGTCGCACACCTTGTTCTCAATAATCCGACCAAAAGAAACGCCATCAATCTGGAGATGTGGCAAGGTCTGGGTGACGTTTTTTCAGGATTCGCCGAGGATCCGGATGTGCGGGTCGTTGTCGTATCCGGAACCGGGGACAAAGCTTTTTCGGCCGGTGCGGATATTTCGGAGTTCGGCGAGAAACGCTCGACCCCGGACGATCGCAAAATATATGAGAACGCGGTCCAAGGCGCTTTCCAGGCCATGCGCGCACTTCCGAAGGTCTCCATCGCCATGATCGACGGTGTGTGTATCGGTGGCGGCGCGGAAGTTGCCATGGAATGCGATATTCTTTTGGCCTCGGATCGTTCGCGCTTTGGCATTACGCCGGCAAAACTGGGGATTGGCTACGTGCTCGCCGATATCGAGCGGCTGGTGGGTCAACTCGGCCCCAAAGCGGCTCTTGAAATCCTGGCGACGGGGAAGCTTTATTCAGCGGAAGATGCGCTCGCGTTGGGATGGGTCCGCTCCGTTGTCGCCGCGGATGATCTCGAAGACGAAGTGAATAAACTGGCGCAAACGATCTCCAACAATGCACCACTATCGGTTAAGGCGTCCAAACTTATCATTCAAGAATCCTTGAAACCTCAACAGGAACGAGACACGGACTTATGCGCCCAATTGGTGGAAGATTGTTATCTCAGCGATGATTGCAGGGAAGGGCAGTCGGCGTTCCGGGAAAAACGAAACCCGGTATTCGCCGGCCGCTAACAGCCACCACGTCGGCAAAGGGTTGCAGACGGTTGTTCCGTGATTCCACAGGGAATGTCGGTTGATTGAAAGAGCGGATTGATGTCAGGGTGGTTTAATAAAGTGGTGCATTTTTTGGCACGCCATGTCTTGGGCCATTATAGTCCTGGGTGGGCCCGGTGATGAGTTCTGTGGTACCTGCGACGATCGCGTTCATTGGGTTTGGCGAAGCCGGCGGCGCTTTGGCCGGCGGATTGATTGCGGCGGGCGCAACCGTTCGCGCCGCCTACGATATCCTGATCGACGATCCGGCGACGGCACCGGCCATGCGCGACCGGGCCCGCGAGATCGGCGTCGAGGCATCGAACTGCGCCGCCGATGCCGTCGCCGGCGCCGATATTGTCGTCTCGGCGGTCACATCCAAGGAAATGGGCCGGGCGGCGGAAACCGCCGCGCCGCACCTGAAGCCCGGCCAAGTCTATCTGGATATCAATTCGGCCTCTCCGGCGGCGAAGCGGGAAGCGGCGGCGGTAGTGGAGGCGGGCGGCGGCGCCTTCGTCGAAGCCGCGGTTATGGACCTGGTGCCACCCCATGGCCATGCGGTGCCGATGTTGTTGGCTGGGCCGAGGGCCGCGTGGGTCGCCGACACACTCACCCCCTTCGGTATGAACGTCACCGCCATCGGTGACGAGATCGGCACAGCGTCATCGGTGAAGATGGTGCGCAGTGTATTCATGAAGGGATTCACCGCGATCCTACTTGAAAGCCTATACGCGGCCCGCAAGCTGAACGCCGAGGACGCCGTTCTCGATTCGCTGCAAGTGACGTTTCCCGGCATGAACTGGAAGCAACTTGCCGATTACTACGGACCGCGTCTGATCCGCCACGCCAAGCGGCAATCGGAGGAAATGTTGTCGGTGGCGGAAACCCTGGAGGAACTGGGCGTCGAACCGATCACTGTGCTGGCTTCGGCGAAACGTCTGGGGTGGCTCGGCAACATGGGGCTCAACCGCGAACTGAACGAATTGCCGAAGAGCTACAGCGAATTTCTCGACATCCTGATTGAGCGGGATCGGAGCTAAGAATCCAAAGCGGCCCGCGAGGCGGACGCCTTTCCGGCCACCTCGAATCGCAGAAAAACGATCAAATCGAAAAGATGACGGATCGAACGAAAGGCCATCCATCATGGGCGCTTGCAACAAACCAAAGCCACCGCATAAAATCTCGAACCGGATTAGCCAAGAAAATATTTCTCAACCTGTTCGCTAGTCCAATTCAATTGATGACGAACCGAAAATCAGGAGACCCCGTATGACCAGTCAGGACTTGCCAACCCCGGATTTTGCCAGGAACTTGAAGCTGATCGGGCATTCAGACCAGGGCGGCCGGCCCGACGGCGTTCAACTCATGGTAAACAAGGGTTATGCAATAACCGGTCATATGTTCTCCAAGGGGTTCAGCATCATCGATGTGCGCGATCCGCGGAAACCGAAGCCCGTGAAGTATATTCCGGCTCCGCCAAACACTTGGAACATCCACCTGCAGACCCACGAAGACATACTGCTGGTGATCAATGCCAAAGACATGTTCGCGGCGGTCGAATTTCAAGACGAGTCGCAGTACTACAAGGGTGCCCTTGGCAAGAAAGTGGGGACCGCCGATGCCGAAACGCCGCGCGAACGAGATTGGACGGCCGGGTTGTCGGTTTACGACATTTCGAATCCCGCGGAACCGCGGCAGATTTCCTTCATGCCGGTCGAAGGTGGTGGCATTCACCGCCTATGGTATACGGGGGGGCGTTGGGTCTATGCCTCGGTGCTGCTGGACGGGTTCACCGATTACATTTTCATGACCATCGATCTCTCGGATCCGGCAAATCCGCATGAGGCCGGCCGCTATTGGCTTCCGGGGATGCACACCGCCGGCGGCGAAACCCCGGATTGGGATTCGACAAGACGCAATGGTTTGCATCACGCCATCATCCATGGCGACACCGCCTACGGAGCCTGGCGGGATGCTGGCTTGGTGATGATGGATATTTCCGACCGCACCAAACCGGCGCTCATCACCCAACGGAATTGGTCGCCGCCCTTCGGCGGCGGCACCCACAATTGCCTGCCGCTGTCCGACCGGGACTTGCTGGTGGTCGTGGACGAGGCGGTTCTCGATAATTGTCAAGACGGCATCAAGTTTATCTGGATGTTCGACATCCGCGAGCCCACGAACCCGGTCAGCATATCGACGTTTCCGACCCCGTCCGAAGCGGATTACCTGAACAAGGGCGCGCATTTCGGGCCACACAACATTTACGAAAACCGCCCCGACGGGCTGGTCAGTTCCGACACGATCTTTGCGACCTACCAGAACGCCGGGATTCGCGTTTTCGACATCAGCAATGAATACCGGCCGGAAGAGACCGCCGCCTTTGTCCCGCCGACGCCGAACCGGCTGGTCGATCACCGCCCGGACCGGCCCAAGGTCATCCAATCGTGCGACGTCTGGGTTTCGAAGGAGGGCTTGGTTTACAGCAATGACTTCAATGGCGGACTGTATATCCTGGAATATAAAGGCTGATCTCGGACCGCTCGATTCTACTGCGGGGCCGAGCGCGAAGAACCGGGATAAGGTTCGCGCGAACGCACCCCAAGATCGCGGCCACACCGATCCCGATTTTTCCTAAAGTTCTTTTCGTTGAACGTTGAAGGGATGATCGGGGTCATATCCAAAGACCGCCCGGTAAGAGTCGTTCCGCCGACCTTGGTATTCCAACACCATCCATAGCACGAAGATTGCTGCCGCCGAGGCCAGCACGACGCCGGCCATGATCGGCAGATGGAACTGCATGAGGCCGGATGCGGCCGCACCGACCGCGAAAAACCCGGTCAAATACCCGGCGGTCTTGTGGTAGGCCTCAAATCGTCGCCGGCGCGGGGTCATGTCAAAGTGATCGCCATGCCAGGTCGAGGGATCGTCCGGTACGGCCAGGTTATAGGATTTGCCGCCATGAGTGCCCCTGAACCATGACGAGGCGACCTGCAGGCAGCCCAGAAGGATCGTTATCGCGCCGAAAATGGCGTGCAGGGACCCGCTGAACCCTCCGCTGACTATTATGGCAAAAATCATTCCGCCCAAAGCCAAGCCGACAGCCAGATAGAGCCCGTATTTATGGACGTGGAACCACCACCATTTGATATTTGTGGGCCCAATCTTCTCCGTAATGCCCCGAAACGTGGGCTTTGGCTTGAAAAATCTTATGGAAATGATGCATAGCGGCACCAAGACAAACCATATCCCGACCATAAGCAACGCATGGTTATCCCAGTGAATTGATATGGTTTGGTCGAGGAATTCGAGGTACACCTCGGTCGGTATGTGTGATTTGGTTGCTTCCATTTTTTGGCGTTCCGTGCACCTAGCCGTTCAAGTCCAAAACATAGTATATATTACCGGGTTGACCTCCTGGAACCGCCCAATCGTAAGCGTCGGTCCGCTTCTCACTGTGCGAGGGGGAATATACTTGGTCATGCGGTGAGACTATCGGGTGGGACTAACCGGAAGGGCGATTCTGGCGTGGCTTCCAATATCCAGAGTTGACCGCAATCTGTCGAGGATCGGGATGACAGGATATACCTACGAATTTTCTCTCGACGCAAATATCTGAGTCGGAACCAAGGAGACCATCCTCATGGCAATGCCAGAAAACGTGAGAACCAGCCCGGATTATCCTGTTCCCGAATCCCAGAAGGCATGGGTGCTGGGCGATCCTGGAGAGCTGACCCTCACCGAGAAGCCGGTTCCTTCTCCGGAACGCGCCGAAGTATTAGTGCGGATTGACGCAATCGCGGTTTGCGGAACGGATCTCGAAATTATCTACCAAGGCCCTCCCGCGTCGATCAAAGGTGGCCTGCCGTTCAATAAGAATTTTACCCCGGGCCATGAATACATGGGCACGGTTGTTGCTCTTGGACCGGGAGTCGATGAGTACGGCATTGGCGATCGGGTTACCGTCGAAATCCATGCGGGTTGCGGCCAGTGCAAGCGTTGCCGCGCCGGCATGTACACCTCTTGCCACAATTACGGCAAGAACTATGGCGACGTGAACAAAGGCCACCGCGCGAATGGATTTACGACCGATGGCGGGTTTTGCCAGTACGCCATCAACAACATCAACACCTTGATTCACGTGAGCGACGCGATGAGCGACGCCGAGGCAACTCTGGTGGTAACGGCGGGTACGTCGATGTACGGCTTGACCGAACTTGGTGGATTGGTGGCGGGCGAAAGTGTCGTGGTGACCGGGCCGGGGCCAATAGGCTTGCTTGGCGTCGCCGTTGCCAAGGCGCTGGGTGCGCAGCCTGTCATTTTGACGGGGACCCGCGACAACCGTTTGGAAATTGGCACCAAGCTGGGGGCCGATCACGTCATCAATGTGCGAAACGAAGATGCCGTGGACAAGGTTCGGGAGTACACAGGCGGCATCGGCGTCGACTATGTTTTGGAGTGTTCCGGGGCCCCGAACAGCTTGAATGAGGCGGGCAAAATGGTCAGTCGGGGTGGCAAGATTTGCCTTGCGGCATTCCCCCACGAAGATGTGCTGGTTGATGTGGCCAACCTGGTCGCCAACAATATTTATGTGTACGGCATTCGGGGTGAAGGCAAGAGCGGCACCCATCGCGCTGCCGCCTACATGGACCAGAAGCGATTTGATGCATCACTGATTCATACGCATACTTTTGATATGGGCGATCTGCCAGAGGCAATTCGATATGCGAGAGAACGGGTCGATGGCGCTATCAAAGTTGTGTTGACGAATGACGTTGCCCGCGCAAAAACATCAGAAGCCGCAGAGTAAGGCAAAGGACTAGATGCTCATCTTCGACGAGTATCTAGTTCCTCAATCTATTTACCGGACGTTGAAACAAGGGTTCGATGCGCCAAGAAGACAGCCGCGGCCCATTCATCCCAAATGCCTTTACCGAGGGCGCGCCTTGTTGTTCGAAGATAATTGCGCGGTTTCTGTTAAAGCCACTCGGCAATTTATTGCAGATTAGTTGCTAACTCCAACGGCTCAATACCTTCCAATTCCACATCATCAAATTTCGGTTTCACTTTCACGCCATTCGGATCGACCACAACAATCGAAACATTCCCTGATCGCGGACGTGACGAGAGTGAAAATCGATATTTTTTGCGCTTAGGTTTTCCACTGTGTCTTTTAGATCTGTTGCCCTGAATCCGGGTCATGAGGCCAGAGAGTTCTCCAAAGGCAGGAGGGCTTTTTGTGAAGCGTCGATTTAGCGAGGAGCGGATCATCGAGGTCCTGTGCAAGCAGGAGGCCGGCGGGACGGTCACGGAGATTACCCGGCGGCACGGGGTCTCGAAGCAGAGATTTTGTCGTTGGAAGGCCAATTACGCCGGCCTGGAGGTGCGCGGGCTGGCGCTTGACGACTGGGTCTGTCGAAACCGCGTTCGCTTGGCCGCGCTCGACCCTGGGCTACATGACGGCCGAGGAATTCGCCTCACCCCATCGGGGGCATGCCCCGGATGGGGTGACAACAAGCGCAAAACGAGCGCAGTATCATCAACCCGAACTCTCAAGCCGAGTGACCGGTCCTTGGGCGCAGGTCAGGTTTACGGAAAATTCGGGACCGGACATGGTTGGGATTTTCCTATTCGCCGCAAAAATACAGACTTGTTTCGATAGTTGCCGAGTTTGACTATCTGCCGAATTCAGAGACTATGGCTACGTTGATCACACCAATCTGCATGTGAGAGGCCGCAATGATGTCTACCCGAGTCCACGGTCCCCTTCTGGTCTGCGTTTTGCTGATCGCCGGCTGCGCCGAGAGCCGGCAGTTGATGCCGACACCGACCCTCTACACCGACGAGACGGCGACGCTGTTCGAGGCCTTGCCGGAGGAATACACCAGCCCGCTCGTTGAGCTTATCTACGTGACCGATCGGGCGCCGGAGACCGACGAGGCCGGAAATCTCCGCTATGGCTATAATCGATCGAATTTACTCGCGATCGGGACGACGGTCGTCGACCTGGGCCAAAATACGAACTGGGGGGACCTGGTCGAGGCGAGCCGGACCCAAACCCGGCTCGGCGATTTCGAATTGGATCTGGTCTCGATCGACGAATTCACGCGTCTGCCGCCCACGCCGATGCCCTATCAGGTGATCGACGGCGAGGTCGTCGAAGACCCCGAGGCCGTCGCGGCGCTCGATGCCAGCATCGCGCTGTTGCAGGCGGAGGTCAACAGACGGCTGGCGCTGACACCCCGCAAGGACGCCTACATCTACGTGCACGGCTACCACAATACTTTCGAGGATGCGGCTTTCGCGCTGGCGGAACTGTGGCACTTTTTTGGTCGCGAGGGGTTGCCCATCGTCTACACCTGGCCGGCCGGCCACCCCGGCATTTTCGGCTACACCTACGACCGGGAGTCCAGCGAGTTTACGGTCTTCCACCTGAAGCAGCTTATCAAATGGCTGGCCGAGCAACCGGAGATCGAGAACATTCATCTGATCGCGCATAGCCGCGGCACCGACGTCGCCGTTTCCGCCTTTCGCGAGCTGGTGATTTGGGCGCGGGGCGCGGGGCTCGATCCGCGGGAACACCTCAAGATCAAGAACTTCGTGCTCGCCGCATCGGATCTCGACGTACAGGTGGTCAGTCAGCGAATTGGGGCAGAGCGCCTAGCGCTCGCGGTCGACCAGGCTACGGTCTACACTTCGCCTGACGACAAGGCGATTGGTTTTGCCGAGCTGCTCTTCGCCAGTCCGCGAGGGCGCGTGGGAACGATGATTCTCGACAAACTCAGCGAGGAAGAGATCGGGCGGATGAAAGCCAATGCAGCACGGGTGACCGTCGTCAATTTCCATGGCGAATCGACCGGCTACGGCCATAGCTACTTCCGAGATAATCCTGCGGTCAGCTCCGATCTGGTGTTGACGATCAGATACGGCCTCAAACCTGGCGATCCAGGGCGCCCGCTCGAGCACGTCGGGCTCAATTTCTGGCGAGTTCCCGAAGGTTATCCGGCCAATACGAAGGTCGAGTGAGACGGCTGGACTAACGCATGCCAAACGGCACCCCGTAGGGGGCGAAGCGCCGCTGCATAAACAGTTTCCGAGACAAACAACCACGCACCAGGGAGGCAAACTATGTCACCGAAATTCCGTTCTCTGATCTCAGCCCTGACGATCGCGGCGGCTGCCGCATTTGCGCTGATGCCGGGATCGAGCGTCGCCGGCACCGCCGCCGAAATCGACAGTGGCGTCGACAAAGC
>CAXMQD010000147.1:0-4823 GCA_964194965.1 uncultured Acidimicrobiia bacterium
GAGCCGCCTGGATCACCCCCGAGGTGGACGCTGCCCCGCCCATGGGCTAGCTTCACCGGGAATTCACCACACTTTCGAACCCAAATGCCCCACGAGGTCAAGCCATGCGTCCCTCCGGCCGCGCCGCCGACCAACTACGCCCGGTTTCCCTGGAAATCGACGTCAACAAACATGCCGAGGGTTCCTGCCTGGCACGTTTCGGCGACACCCACGTGCTGTGCACCGCCTCCATCGAGGATGGCGTGCCGCCGTGGTTGCGCAATACCGGCCGAGGCTGGGTGACGGCGGAATACGGCATGTTGCCGCGTGCCACCACGACCCGGACCGGCCGCGAGGCAGCGCGCGGCAAGCAATCGGGCCGGACCCAGGAAATTCAGCGCCTGATCGGGCGGTCGCTGCGCGCGGTCACCAACCTCTCGGGCTTCGGCGAACGCCAGATCAAGGTCGACTGCGACGTGATCCAAGCCGATGGCGGCACCCGTACCGCGGCGATCACCGGCGGCTACGTGGCCCTGTACCAAGCCTTCCAACACATGCTCGATATCGGCGCCCTAGCGGCTATTCCCTTTACCGATCAGGTCGCCGGGGTCTCCTGCGGCATCTACCGGGACAGCCATATCCTCGACCTCGACTACGCGGAGGATTCCGCCGCCCAGACTGACGCCAACTTCGTTCTGACTGGCGCCGGAAATATCGTCGAAATTCAGATGACCGCCGAGGAGAAGCCGTTTTCGCGCGACCAGTTCGACGCCTTGCTCGAACTCGCGACCCGGGGCGCCGCCGAACTCGCCGCATTGCAACGCCGGGCGCTCGGCCTCGATCCGGAAAAATGACCGCTCCGCTAGCCGGTGAGACCTTGGTCATCGCCACCCACAATCCTGGCAAGCTGCGCGAGATCGCCGAGCTGGTCGCACCTTTCGGTGTTAACATCGTCTCGGCCGCGGAACTCGGCCTGCCCGAGCCCGAGGAAACCGGCGAGACATTCACCGCCAACGCGGCACTCAAGGCTCGCGCGGCGGCGGCAGGCTCGGGCCGTCCGGCCTTGGCCGATGATTCCGGGCTCGCGGTCGCGGCGCTCGGCGGCGCACCGGGTATTCACTCGGCGCGCTGGGCCGGATCCGAAAAAGATTTCACCGCCGCCATGGCACGGGTCGAGCGGGAACTGGTCGCGGCGGCGCGAACCGGCGGCGCCAGGGACCGGCGCGCCGCCTTCGTTTGCGCGCTCTGCCTGGCTTATCCCGACGGCCGCGAGCAAGTTTTCGAAGGCCGGATCGAGGGCCACCTAACCTGGC
Organism: uncultured Acidimicrobiia bacterium; assembly: GCA_964194965.1. GTDB lineage: Bacteria > Pseudomonadota > Alphaproteobacteria > Kiloniellales > J153 > JACZVL01. Next base: position 1,293 of record CAXMQD010000147.1, read on the forward strand.
CGCCGCGCGGCGAGAGGGGCTTCGGCTACGATCCCATGTTCCTGGCGGAGGGCCACGAGATCACCTTCGGCGAGATGGAACCGATGGAAAAACACAAGATCAGCCACCGCGCTCGCGCCTTCGCCAAGCTGGTGCGCGACGTATTCGGTGGTCTGCCGTGAGCGCCACAACCCTGACCGAGGCGCGCGCCGCAACCGGGTCGCGGGAGCCGGGCTTCGGGGTCTACGTCCATTGGCCGTTCTGCCGCGCCAAGTGCCCCTACTGCGACTTCAACAGCCACGTGCGCGAGGCGATCGATCAGGCGCGTTGGCGGCGCGCGCTGCTGGCCGAGCTCGACCACTACGCGGCGGCGACCCAGGGGCGGCAGGTTACCAGCCTATTCTTCGGTGGCGGCACGCCCTCGCTGATGGAACCCGAAACCGTGGTCGCGGTCGTCGCGCGGGTCGGCGAAACCTGGGGGCTGGCGCCGGAAGCCGAGATCACCCTCGAAGCCAACCCGAGCTCGGTCGAGGCCGGGCGTTTCGCCGCCTACCGCGGGGCCGGGGTCAACCGGGTTTCCCTCGGCGTCCAGTCGCTCGACGACACCGCGCTCGCCTTCCTCGGCCGCCAACACAGCGCCGCCGAGGCGCTGGCCGCCCTCGAGGTCGCGCGCGCGAATTTTCCGCGCTGGTCCTTCGATCTGATCGCCGCGCGGCCCGGCCAGGAACCGGGCGCCTGGCGCGCCGAACTGGCCCAGGCGCTGGCCCAAGAGCCCGGGCACCTTTCCGTCTATCAGCTGACCATCGAACCCGGCACCGCGTTCCATGGCGCCCAGCGGCGCGGCGAATTGGTGATGCCGGGCGAAGAAGCCGGCGCGGCGATCTTCGAGGCGACGCAGGAGATGCTGAATGCCGCCGGGTTTCCGGCCTACGAAATCTCCAATCACGCCCGGCCCGGCCAGGAGTGCCGCCACAACCTGACCTATTGGCGCTACGGCGACTATTTGGGCGTCGGCCCCGGGGCCCACGGTCGAATCACGCTTGCCAGCCCAGGAGCCGCCCGGGGGGCCGCCGGGGGGGCCGCCCGGGGCGCCGCCGGGGGGAACGGGGCGCCCGGCGAGAAGCTCGCGACCCGCCAGCACCGCGCGCCGGAGGCCTGGCTGGATGCGGTCGAGCGCCACGGCCACGCGACCCGCGCGCGCGACGCCGTCCCGATGGAAGCCCGCCTCGAGGAGCTTCTGATGATGGGCTTGCGCCTGACCGAGGGCGTGGCCCGCGTGGCGTTCCGGCGCGAAACCGGGCGCGCGGTCGAAGACCTGCTGGATCCGGCGAAGCTCGCGGCGCTGATCGACGGTGGTTTCCTGGAGTTGGACGACGCTGGGCTGCGAGCGACCGCCGAAGGCCGTCTGCGGCTCGACGCGCTACTCGGCCGCCTTCTGTAAACCGGATTCCTGGCACGCCCTGGCGGGCCGCTCAGTTGATGAGCCGCGAGAAGCTGCGCGGCGCTGGATCGAGGACCTCGAATCCGCCACCCCGGCGCACCGTGAGGATCGCGAGCTGCCGCTCGACCTCGCCACTGGGCAGGAAGCGGAACGCGCCGTCGACGCCGGAGAAACCGCTCGACTGGGTCAGTATCCGAAGCGAGAAGTCCGGCTCCCCGCCGGCCCTATAGGCTGCCTGGGTCAGCGCGGCGGCGAGCGCGGCGGCGTCATAGCCCAAGGTGGCGACGCGCGGCGGCTGCGCACCATAGATGTCTTTGTAGCGGGCCTGGAAATCGGTCCAAAGCTCGGGCGGCGGGGCCGTAAACCAACCGCCGGCGAGCACCGGCTCCTTGCTGACCTCGGGTTGCTCCCATTGCGAGGTGCCCAGATAGCGCACCTCGGCCGGATCGATATCGAAATAAGCGAGCATTGGCGCGATCGCCTGTAGGCGTTGACCGCCCGTGGGCAGCAACACCGCTTCGAAGCCCGGCGGACCCAGAGTCTCGAGGCCGTCGAGCCGCTTGAGGGCCAGTTTGGAAGCGTCGTCGGGGCGCGCCGCCAAAACCTTGCGCTGGGCGAGCAGCGCCCGGTGGCGCGCGTCATAATCGCCGAGCAGACGCACCTCGGCCGACAAATCGGCGGATTCCGGTTGATAAGAAACGACCTTGCTGAGTTCCTGTCCGTTGCGCAGGACGGCCTCCTGAAGCGCCTGCACGACGGCGTCGCCGTACGGCGTGCGCGGCGCCAGCACCGCGACGCGGGTCAGGCCCTGACTACGCGCGAAACCCATCAAGCGGTAGATTTGCGGGCGTGGCGCCAAGCCCATGACGAAGACGCCGTCCCCGGCCACCGTGCGATCGTTCGAGAACGCGACCGCGGTCAGGCCGGCGGCACGAACTTCGGGTGCGATCGCGGCAACCGAAGTCGCGAACAGCGGGCCGAGCACGAAGTGCACGCCCTCCGCCAGCGCCGAGCGCAGCGCCGCCTGGGCACCCTGGGGCGTGCCGGCGGTATCGCGCACCACCAGCGTGAAGCGGTCGCCGGCAATGTCGAAGAGCGCGATCTGGGCGGCATTGAGCAAGGCTTGGCCGGTGCGGGCGTGGCGGCCGCTCAGCGGCAACAACAGCGCGACCTTCGCGCCTTGGCTAAGGTCGAACCGCGTGACCGCGGGCGCCGCAAGGGCGCTTTCGACGTCCGTCGAGATTTCCTCGGCCGCCGGCTCAGTTGGCAGCGCGGCTTGCGTCTGTGCAGCCGGCCTGGGTACCGTGGGACCTTGACAGGCGGAGAGCACGACCAGCAATCCAAGCCCGGCGGCGATCAAGCCACGGGCGGATCTTATTAAACGGCGCGGTGGTAATGTCTGCACGATCACCCGATCGTTCGTCCTCGTCTCGGCAAGCCGAACCTAGCCGGGCGCGGAAGCGAAGTAAACCGGCGCCACGGGCCGCACTCGCGCCTGGGCTCTACCTGGTCGCCACTCCGATCGGCAATCTGGCCGACATCAGCCTGCGCGCGATCGAGGTGCTGAACCAGGCCAGCCTGGTCGCCTGCGAGGACACACGCACCACGCGCAAGCTGCTCACCGCTCACGGCATCGCCGCCAAGCTCACCGCCTATCACGAACACAACGCGGCCCGGGTCCGGCCCAGGCTCATGGAACGCCTGGAATGTGGCGAGGCCGTGGCGCTGGTATCGGACGCGGGTACGCCGCTCATTTCCGATCCCGGTTACAAGCTGGTCACCGCCGCGGCCGAGGCCGGCGTGGCGGTCACCGCGGTGCCCGGCGCCTCGGCCGGTCTGGTTGCATTGACCGTCTCGGGCCTGCCCAGCGACCGTTATTTCTTTGCCGGCTTCCTGCCCAACAAGTCCGCCGCCCGGCACCGCGCGCTGGCTGAGTTGGTGCCGGTTCCGGCCAGCCTGGTGATTTACGAATCCGCGCGCCGCCTGCCCGCCGCCCTCGCCGACATGGCCGAGGTTTTGGGCCCGCGTCCGGCCGCGGTGGCGCGCGAGTTGACCAAGCTGCACGAGGAGGTGCGCCGCGGCACGCTTGCCGCGCTCGCCGAACACTACCA
>CAXMQD010000148.1:0-5380 GCA_964194965.1 uncultured Acidimicrobiia bacterium
CATGATCTACACATCTGATACAAGAAAAGGCCGGCCACCACGCTGGCGGCCGGCCCGATTCAGTTAGCTACGCAGGCGTCTCGTGTCAATCGGCCAGCGTGAACGCGATGATGTTGTTACCGCGCTTGTAGTTCATCTGCGTATTGCCGCCGGCACCGACGACGATGTACTGCTTGCCGCCCACGGTGTAGGAGGCCGGTGGCGCATTGACGCCGGCACCCGCCTGGAACGTCCAAAGCACGTTTCCGGTCGACGAGTCAAAGGCGCTGAATTGGCCGTTGCCCTCTCCCGTGAACACCAGGCCGCCGGCAGTCGCCAAGATGCCGCCGATCATCGGCTCTGCGGTCTTGACCTTCCAACGGATCTTGCCGGTGTTGTAGTCGACCGCGGATATGTTGCCCCACTGCTGCTCGTTGGCAATGGCCTTGAACGCACCACCCAACCACAGTTTGCTGCCACCGGGATAGGGTGAGCTTTCCACGTGGTAGGTCATCGGCTGGTGCAAGTTCATCGCAAAAGCCAGACCGAGATTCTCGTCCACGGTCATGGGCGACCACTCGACGCCGCCGTTGGCGCCCGGAAGCATGCGCGCGCCTTCCGCGGTCGGCAGCACCCACATGTTCTCCTGCGGCACCATGGCCTCGGAGAAGCGGATCAGAGCGCAGGTGCGGCGATCGTGCACGTAGATATGGCCGGTCTTGCCGCCATGAATCACGCCCGGCACCGTTTTGCCGTTCGCGTCCTGCACGTCGAGCAGAACCGGCGGGCTGACCGCATCCAAGTCCCAGACGTCGTGGGCGATGTACTGGAAGTGGCAGGCATACTCGCCGGTATCCAGGTCCACCGAAATCAGTGAATTGGTATACAGGTTGTCGCCCGGCCGGAGCGAACCGTCGAGGTCCGGCGACGGATTGCCGGCCACGAAGTAAATCCGGTTGGTCTCCATGTCATAGGCGGGATTCTGCCACACGCCGCCGCCCAGGGTCTTGTAGGGATCACCCTGTGTGGCCAACGCCGCTTTCTCCGCCGCGATGTCGCGCAGCATGTCGCGGCCGGTGGCATCGTGAGTCGCCCATACGCCGACGGAATTTTCCGCGGTGGTATGGAAGGTCCAGATCAGCTTGCCGGTCTCGGCATCGAAGGCCTTGACGAAGCCGCGGACGCCGTACTCGCCACCGTTGGTGCCGATCAGGATCTTGCCGTTGACCGCGGTCGGGGCCATGGTCTCGCTGTAGCCCAACTCGGGATCGGCGATCTGAGTCTCCCAGACCTGCCGGCCGGTCTTGGCGTCGAGCGCCACCAGCTTGGCGTCCAATGTGCCCAGATAGACCTTGTCGCCATAGGCCGCGACGCCGCGATTGTTCGGCCCGCAGCAAAAGGTCGTAATATCGCCCATCTTGTGGCTGTAGTGCCAGATTTCGACGCCCGTCGCCGCATCGAGCGCGTACACATGACTGAACGAAGTCGTAATGTACATGATCCCATTGACCACGATCGGCGTGGTTTCCTGGGACTCGACGACCTCGGTCTGGAAGATCCAGGCCGGCCGAAGCTTGTGCACGTTGCCGACGTTGATTTGGCCCGCCGGGTAGTAACGCGTCTGGTTGTAGTTGCCGTTCGTGTGAAGGAAGTTGTTACCGTCACCGGCAGCGCGGTTCAGCATGTCCTGGCTGACGACCTGCATGTCGCCGTAAAGCGTGCCGTTCTGGACTTCCTGGGCTTGGCTCGCGGTCGCGGCGAACGCCGCCATCACGAAGCCGAGGCCGAGAACCGACAGGAATTTGATTGTGTGAATTTTCATGCGACTCATCTTTCCTCCCCTTCGGCCCTAGGATGGCCGTTCGTTCTCGTGAGTTTTGAGATCGAGAGTTGTTCGTTACGTGCCCCCCAACGCATAACGCGAGGAGAATCCGAGGCGGATAGTAATGCCTGGTGCCGCGCTTGTCTGCAGCTTTTTGCCTTGTATTCGTGTGGTTTTCCGAAAATTTGGCGCCACCGGTGCAATTCGGCTGTGGTGACGTTCGCATGCCAACGACTTGTTTCCTGTTTGCCACCCCCAACACCGCACTTGCCAGAACGAGGACGTTCGCATGAAATGCCGCGCAGAGGAGTTCGCAATGACGCCGGTCGGAAAAGTTCGCCGCGGTCTGGCGGTTCTCGTATTGTGCTGCCTTGCCCCGGTTCCGGCGGCGGCTAAGGGGACCGGACTGATCTTCATCAGCAACGAGAAGAGCAACGAGATCACGGTGCTCGATTCCCGAACCAACGAGGTGGTTCGGACCTTCGAGACTTGCCGGCGGCCGCGCGGCATGCACTTCAACGCCGATCGCACCGAGTTCTTCGTCGGCTGCGCCGATGATTCCCAGATCGCCATCTACGAGGTTGCGACCCAGAAGCTGATCGGGCGCATCCGCGGCGTCGAGGAGCCGGAAACCTTCGATCTCCACCCCAACGGCCGCCACCTCTATATCTCCAACGAGGAGGATGCGACCGCGACGCTTTTCGACATCGAGACCAAGGAGATGCTCGACGATTTCGAAACCGGCGAGGAGCCCGAGGGCGTTCTGATCACCGCCGACGGCAAGCTGGTGTTCGTCGCCTCGGAGGCCGCCGATCTGGTCCACGTCATCGATGTCGAGTCCGGCGAGATCATCAAGGACATCCCAACCGACGTGCGGCCACGGCGTTTCGCCCTGACCCCGGACCAGCGCGAACTCTGGGTCTCCGCCGAGCTCTCGGGCATGGTCGACATCGTCGACGTGGCAACGCTCGAGGTGATCGCGGACATCGCCTTCCTGCCGACCGGGTTCCGGCGTACGCAGGTCACGCCGGTCGATCTCCTGATCACCAAGGACGGCGAATTCGCTTATGTCGCCCTCGGACGCGCCAATCACGTCGCCGTGGTCGAGGTGAAGACGCGCAAGATCCTGGACTACATACTAGTCGGCAAGCGGCCCTGGGGCCTGGCGCTGAACGCGGACGAGAGTTTGCTCTACGTCGCCAACGGCCTCAGCGACGACATCACCGTCATCGATATCAAGACGCGCAAGAGCCTCAGGTCGATCCCGGTCGGCATGGTGCCCTACGGCATCCTGATCGACGACCGGTGAGGTGGGCGATGGGCAAAGTGGTTCGGCTCGGGAGCCTGCTGTTCCTTTGGGCGGCGATCTGGCCGGGAACGCCGCGCGCCGAGGAGTTCGTCTTCGCCTATGTCGGGATTGCGGACGATCCTTACTACCTTGCCGAGCGGCGCTACACCGGCCTGGTTCTGAAGCAGCCCCACCCGCCGCTGCCAGGTGCCAAAATGGGCATCCGCGACAGCCGCATTATCGGCCGCGCGCTCGGTATCGAATTCAAGCTGATCGAGCATTTCCTGCCCAATGATGGCGACCTGGCGTCGGCTATCGAAGCGCTGCACCGGGACTCGGGCGCCCGGGCCTTCCTGCTCGATCTGCCAACGGACAAGGTGCGCGCCGCGGCCGAAGGGCTGACCCGCGCGCCGGTGCTGCTGTTCAACCTGCGCAGCCGGAACGACGATCTGCGCAACGAAGCCTGCGCAGCCAACCTCTATCACCCGATCCCCAGCCATCGCATGCTGAGCGACGCGCTCGCCCAGTACCTGTTCAAAAAAGGCTGGACCAAGGTGCTGATGCTGCGTGGCCCGGGCGCGGGCGATGCCGCCTACGCCGACGCGTTCCTGGCCTCGGCGCGCCGGCTGCGCTTGGAAATCGTCGCCGACCGCGAGTTCGAACTAACCAACGACCCGCGCAAGCGCGATGAATCCAACGTCGCGCTCCTAACCGGCGAGTCCGACTACGATGCGATCTTCATCGCCGACGGCGACGGCGAGTTCGGCCGTTACGTGGCCTACCAAAGCTACCTGCCGCGCCCGCTGATCGGCGACCAGGGCCTGAGCCCCGCGGCCTGGCACTGGACCTGGGAGCGTCATGGCGCGCCGCAACTCAACCAGCGCTTCGCGCGCGTCGAGAAAAGCCGGCGCATGGCGAGCGCCGATTGGGCCGCCTGGATCTCCATCAAGTCGGTGGTCGCGGCGATTCGCGGCACCGGGGCGGCCGCGCCCGACCGCCTGCGCGCGTATTTGACCGGCCCGGACACCACCATCGACGGCTACAAAGGCGCGCCCAGCAGCTACCGCGCCTGGAACAACCAACTGCGCCAACCGATCCTGTTGCACACTCACAACGCCGTAATTGCGCGCGCCCCGATCGACGGGTTTCTGCACCAAACCAATAATCTGGACACACTGGGCTACGACAGAAGGGAATCGACATGCGCCTTGGCGGAATGAACCTCGCGAGGGCCGGCTTCATCGGCCTGCTCGTCGGGATCTGCACGGTGGTTTTCGCGCCGCCCGAGACCGCCGCCGAGGGCAACCTGGCGCGCCGCGCCGAACGCTTGGCGGAACTCAAGATCGACGCCGCGAGTGGCTTCTCCATCAAGTCCTACCAGTTGGAAACCGGCAAATTTTACCGCCTGCGGGTGATCTCCGACGGCCGCGACGAGTACAGCTTCCGGTTCCCCGAACTATCGCGCAACGCCTGGTTCGACCAGATCGTAATTGAGGACAGGGAAGTGAAACCCCACGGCGGCGTTTATTCCCTTGAGTTCGACGACGAAGGCGGGATCGACGTCTACTTCATCCCGATTCGCCCCGGAACCTACGAGTTCTTCGTCGAGAACTACCGCGAGAGCGGCATGCTCGGGACCTTCGAGATCCGGTGACCGCCCGGCGGCACGGCCTTACTTGAAAGCGCGTGCCATCATATGATCGCGAACAGAAAACTTCTTGCCTTGCGCCCCCGCTTGGAATGATATGGGCGCGGTGCCGGTCGAGGCCGAAACGAATAGGCCACGAACTTTTCCGTAAGGGGAGAAAAATGAAAAAAGCTTGGAAGAAGCCTAAGGTCGTCGAAATCGCCGTCGGTCTGGAGATCAACAGCTACGCGTGCGCGGAACTGAAAAAGTAACGCCGCGCGTCGAGCGGCAATCTGCCCGGAACGAGGAGTCGCGATCGATGCGAGTCCTCGTTTTGGGTTCGGCCGCGGGCGGCGGATTTCCACAGTGGAACTGTAATTGCCGGGTGTGCCAGGCGGCACGCGCCGGCAACGGGCGTGCCCGGCCCCGGACTCAGTCCTCGATCGCGGTCAGCGCCGATGGGGTTCGCTGGGCCCTGTTCAACGCCTCGCCGGATCTGCGCCAGCAGATCACCGAGAGCCCCCAAATGCATCCTCGAGACGGCGCGCGCCACAGCCCGATCGCGGCGGTCGTGCTGACCAACGCCGATGTCGACCACATCGCCGGCCTGTTGACCTTGCGCGAGAGCCAGCCCTTCGTGCTCTACGCCAGCCGGCGCGTGCAG